>NZ_SFBZ01000087.1:0-8243 GCF_007095495.1 Microcystis sp. M_QC_C_20170808_M9Col
ATTAACCTGTTTGTGCCTTAAGTCCTTCCCTGTATGGATTTCAGCTACTTTTGAGCGTAGGCGCTCTCATCGAATTTTATTTTAAGTTAATTATTTGCATAACAATTCCCGAAGAGCCTAAAATATAATTATTTTTTATATCGAAAGATATGGGTGTGAATATCATATATCCAGGAGATTTTTCTGAACGTAATTCAATCTTTTTTATTTCATTATTATTTTCAATAACAATCTTAATAGATAGAGTTTCCCTGTCCGTTGCTGGTTCACAAAATCCCAATGTATTTGTTTGATCTTCATCTTTTCCTATTTTTCTTAAAAACCCTTCAAAATAAACTTTTGTGCTAGAGTCATTTGATGCTAATTTTTCTGATTGATAGATCAATTCAACTACTCGATTACAATTATCTCCTTCCAAAGCTCGAATAGGAAAAGAAGCCTCATTCTGAGTATATCCATGACTAACCGTCGATAAAAAAAACGTCATAAATATTGCATTGCTCAAAATAGTTTTGTTCATATCATCTCAAGACAAATGTTTTTTCCTATTGATTAAGATAATATTTGAAGTTTTTTATCTAAGTGTTAATAATGACTGGTTGTGGTAATTGTAACACAGACAGACACCAAAGACAACTACTATAAAATAACTTTACATTTCTTTTATCACTTTTGGAAAATGCTATCCTTGTAGATAAGACAAAAGAACTAAAAATCTCCATTGATGCCAATTGGATAATTTAAGCGCATCTTATGATAGTCTAAATCTTTTCTTAAAGATGGTAGTAGGAAAGAGCGATCGAGAATGATTAAGGATAAAAATCAGCAAACCTATAAAGACCCTAGTATTGTCGGTTATTATGCCCAATTAACCGCGCTACAGCCAGCAGAAAAGACAATTTTAACCCTGCTGCAAGAGCATTTATCAACCATGAAAATGCTTGATTTAGGGGTAGGTGCGGGACGAACTACGAAGTATTTTGCCCCTCTCGTGGGAGAATATATCGGTGTTGATTATTCTGGGGAAATGATCGCCGCTTGTCGTCAAAAATTCCCCCATTTAGTCTGGCAAGTGGCTGATGCCAGAAATCTAGAACAATTTGCGGATAATTATTTTGACTTTATTCTCTTTAGTTTTAATGGCATTGATTATATTTCCCATGCTGACCGTTTCCTAGTTTTAGAGGAAATTAGCCGCATCGGTAAAACTGGCGGTTATTTTTGCTTTTCTAGTCATAATCTTCAGGGAATTATCCCAGAATTCGATTGGAAAAAAAAGATTAGTTTCAATCCTTTTAGTAGCTATGTCAATTTAGTCATCTGGGCGATTTTGCGTGCCTGTAATCCCTCTCTTAGCTATGAACAGTTATTGACTGCTGACTATGCAATTATTCGGGATGAACCCCATAATTTTCGTCTCCAAAATTATTACGCCACCCCCAAAGAACAATTAAGACAGTTAAGGTCTTACTTTCAAGAGATTAAAATTTATTCTTGGAAAACCGGTCAGGAAATTAAAAGCGAACAAGAGTTAAATACTAATCTTGATCATTGGCTTTATTATCTCTGTGTTCTTCCCTAATAAGTAGCTAGACACAATTAATTATACATATCTAACTACCTCTTGCCTCTTGCCTGTTGCCTCTTGCCTATCCTAACCAAGAAGTTAATTTTGTCCCATTACTTATTATCCTGCTTTTTTGGGGGATATTGAAGTAATGCTTGGGCAAGATAATGACCGGTGTAGGATTTTTCACATTTAGCCACGGTTTCCGGTGTTCCCACCGCGATTAATTCTCCTCCCTTGTCCCCTCCTTCCGGTCCCAAATCAATAATCCAATCGCTACAGCGAATCACGTCGAGATTATGTTCGATGACGATAATCGAATTACCTTTATCGACCAATCTTTGTAACACATCTAAGAGATGATGCACATCATAAAAAGATAATCCCGTAGTCGGTTCATCGATCAAATATAGGGTTTTTCCCGTGGCCCGTCGGGATAATTCGGCCGCTAATTTCACCCTTTGCGCTTCTCCACCGGATAAAGTGGGCGCACTTTGACCGAGTTTACAGTATCCTAAACCCACATCCACGAGAGTTTGTAATCTGGTGGTGGCCCGGGGGACATTTTCAAAGACCTTTAATGCTTCCTCGATCGTCATATCTAAGACATCGGCGATCGAATAACCTTTATACTTAACCTGTAGGGTTTCCCGATTGTAACGCGCCCCTTTACACACATCACACTGCACATAGACATCGGGGAGAAAATTCATCTCGATGACGTTTACCCCTTGGCCTAGGCAAGCTTCACAGCGTCCTCCTTTAACATTAAAAGAAAACTGCCCCGCTTTGTAACCTCTAGCTTTTGCTTCGATGGTTTCGGTGAAAATCTCGCGAATAATGTCAAAAACCCCCGTATAGGTGGCAGGATTTGACCGAGGAGTGCGTCCTATCGGTGATTGGTCAATGACAATTACTTTATCAACCGCGTCCAATCCTGCCACTTTATCTAACTCTTTGGGGAAGGGAGTTAAACGGGTTAAATGATGTTGTAAAGCCGGATATAATAACTCATTAATTAAGGTGGATTTGCCCGAACCAGATACTCCCGTAATCGAGACTAATTTTCCTAAAGGAATCGTTACATCAATATTTCTTAGGTTATTTTGATGGCAATTTTTTAAGACTAAAGCATTACCATTCCCTTCCCTTCTTTGGGGAGGAGTTTCAATAACTTTGCGGCCCGATAAGTAGGCCCCTGTTATCGATTTTTTGGACTTTAAAAGGGTTTTAAAACTGCCTTGACAGATGATTTCTCCGCCATGAATCCCCGCTTTCGGACCGATATCGACCACATAATCGGCTGCCCGAATCGTTTCTTCATCGTGTTCGACGACAATTAAAGTATTACCTAAATCTCGCAATCTTTGCAGTGTTTCTAACAGTTTACTATTATCTCTTTGGTGTAATCCGATGCTAGGTTCATCAAGGACGTATAATACTCCTGTTAATCCCGAACCGATTTGAGTGGCTAATCGAATTCGTTGGGATTCTCCCCCGGATAAAGTCATCGCCGGTCGATCGAGGGTAAGATAATCTAATCCCACATCGATTAAAAATTGTAGTCTCGCTTTGATTTCTTTGAGGGCTAATTCCCCAATTAATGCTTGTCTTGGGGTTAAATGACAATCATTAATTCTCTGCAAACAATCCCGAATGGTAACTCCGGTAAAATCCGTGATCGTATATTGTCCTAAACGTACCGATAAAGCTTCCGGTTTTAATCTTTTTCCGTGACAAACTTCGCAGGTTTGGTTAACAATATATTTCTCTAGTCTTTGTTTAATAACTTCCGAGGTGGTTTCTTGATAATTCCTATCTAAGATATTGATAACTCCCGCAAATTCTCGATAGTAACCGCGACCAGTATCATAACGGTAATCATCTTCAAAATAGATCGGTTCTTTACTCCCATAGAGAATGATATCTTGCTGGGTTTTTGTTAGTTTCTGCCAAGGGGTTTGAATTTCAAAACCTAAAGCTTGCCCTAAACCGTAGAGGAGAGAAAGATAGTAGGAGTTATCCTTATCGGACCAGGGGGCAATAGCAGAATATACCGGTTGTTTCGGGTCTGGAATGACTAAATCTGCCGAAAATTTCCGTAAACTGCCCAATCCGTGACAGTTGGGACAAGCACCATAGGGAGAATTAAAAGAGAATAAACGGGGGGATAATTCCTCCATAACTGCCCCGTGTTCGGGACAGGCAAATTTCTCGGAAAAGACAATTTCTTTGGTAACTTCGGGATTATCTTCGTTATTCTCATCGAGAATTTCCACAATCGCTACACCATCGGAATGCTTTAAACAAGTGGTTAAAGAATCTACTAATCTTTCCTGTAAACCCTCTTTTTTGATCAGGCGATCAATAACAATTTCAAGATCATGAAGATGTTTTTTATCTAACTCGATGCCCTCGGATAATTCTACTACCTTGCCGTCAATCCGCACCCGGGCAAAGCCTTGGGAGGCCAAACTAGAGATTAATTGCTTATGAGTGCCTTTTTTGCCGCGAATTACCGGGGCTAAGATTTGAAAACGGGTTTTCTCGGCTAATTCCATCACTCGATCGCACATTTGATCGATGGTTTGGGGGGCAATATTGCGATCGCAATGGGGACAATGGGGTTCACCTGCACGACCGAACAATAAACGCAAGTAATCGTAAATTTCCGTTACAGTTCCCACACTAGAACGGGGATTGTGGGAAGTGGATTTTTGGTCAATGGAAATAGCCGGACTTAAACCCTCGATCGCATCCACATCGGGTTTATCTAATTGTCCCAAAAATTGGCGCGCGTAGGCGCTGAGGGACTCCACATAGCGGCGCTGTCCCTCCGCAAAAATAGTGTCGAAAGCGAGGGAAGATTTGCCCGATCCCGAAACTCCCGTAAAAACGATCAACTGATTGCGGGGTAATTCGAGATCAACATTTTTGAGATTGTGTTGTCGGGCGCCACGGATACGGATTGAGTCAGTTTGAGCCATCGGACGGTGCCAAGTAGTCCTTAACAATCATAGCCTTGACGAATGGGTTTCAGCTACTAGAAAACGAGTCTTCTATCATATCAGAAGATTCTCGGGGATAAACCGCCCTTTCGAGAAACTCGCGCATATCTCGTTCGGCCGCAGGGCAACAGCTATGACTCGCTTCTTCTTCTAAATGGGCTAAAACTGGGCAATTAATCCGATAATCTGGTTCTTTTGACCGTTCTAGCCGCAATTCGTACACTTGTTTTTCCAGTTGTTCGATGCGGTCCACCAAGGCGCGAATAGCCACCGCTTCCGAGTCGGGTAAATCACCGTGTTCGAGGGGTTCCACCCGCGTCCCGGCCCGATAGATTAAACGACCGGGTACACCAACGACGGTACAATCGGCGGGAATATCGCGCAGGACCACAGAACCAGCGCCGACGCGAACGTTATTACCCAGATAAATATTACCTAAAACCTTGGACCCGGCACCGACGACCACATTTTCCCCTAGAGTCGGGTGACGTTTACCGCTTTCTTTCCCCGTCCCTCCTAAAGTAACTCCCTGATAGATGAGGGCATAATCACCGATAATGGCGGTTTCTCCGATGACAACTCCCATGCCATGGTCGATAAAAACACCCTGACCTATTTGGGCACCGGGGTGAATTTCGATACCGGTGAAAAAACGGGCAAGATGGGAAATTAAACGGGGAATAAAGGGAATCCCGACCTGATATAGCCAATGGGCGAAGCGATGGCACAGTAAAGCCTGTAATCCGGGATAACAAAACAGTACCTCTAACCAGTTGCGGGCAGCGGGGTCACGTTCAAAAATGATCTTGAAATCGGCTAGGAAAGTAGATAACACGAGTCTTGATTCCATATTGATCGAGCTTATACTAAACCATGTTATCACTCCGGTAAATGAGCCGTTCAACTTAATCACATCCCGTAAAATGGGAGCGCCTCCGACCAATGGGGGCGTTTTCCCGTTTGCCAATCCAAATAGGCTAAATCGAGGATATCGGGGGCATTTATGCCTAAACAACTGGGTGTGGCTAATCTTTGATAGGAAATAGTTAAGTTTTCTAAAGTCTGCTGCCATTGTTCCGGAGTCATCAGGCTATCAGCTAAATAAACCCGATTACCCCGATAGATGCCCACATACAATTGTCCCCTAGTTGCGGGCATTTCTAGGGCTAGATAGGTATCGAGGGGGTAAAAATCCCGTTGTAACCAAGCAAAGGCCGCTAAACTGGAGACGGTAAAAATCGGTAGCTGTAATTGTTGTGCTAGGGTTCTACCGGTGACTATACCGATGCGGGTACTGGTAAAGCTACCCGGCCCCTTAGCGGTGGCTAGAAAGGCTAAATCTGCCCATTTTTGCGGGGCTAGGAACTGTTTTAGATAGGGGTGGAATAGGTTCGATAAATCCCTGTCTAAGTCCCAAGTTTGTTGACGGCTATCATCCCTGAAATTAGAGAGGGCCAGTCCTAGTTGGGGACTGCTGGTATGTAAGGCTAATCCGTAAACAGGGGAAGACAAGTCAATCTTTCTGTATTAGTAAGTTTTTATGGGTCGCCTGGGATTCGAACCCAAGACCAATCGGTTAAAAGCCGAGTGCTCTACCGCTGAGCTAGCGACCCGTTTCGTGTTCTGCACACGATTTATTAATATAACATCTTATCTGGGCTAAGTCAAGGGGTAATTTAAATTTGATTGACTCGCATTTCCACGATCGCCTCGCGGCTACTCTGGGGTTCTAGGTAGGTCAAATGTTCGCCTGTGTTGAGGGCGTTGCGGGGGGCGCTCCAGGGTTCGAGACAGATATAATTTTTATCTTTCAGGGTCCAAAAAACTATAGTTGTATAGAGATCGTCGTAACCGAGGATAATTTGACGCTGATGATAGGAATCACTAAAACTACTTTGATGGCGCGTAATTTGCGGAAAAGCGGCATCAATTTCTTCGAGATTAAAGTCAAAGTTGCCGGAGTAGGAATGGAGGGTCTTCGTTCGTTGGTCGAGGTATTGGGAGGAGGGAATATCAAAGGATAATCGGGTTTTATCGGTGACTTGAAAATAGGGATGGAACCCGATAGAAAAGGGCATTCTTTCGGGAGAAAGATTAATCACTTTTTGGTGAATTTTGAGGCTGTTTCCTTGCAGTTGATAGGTAAAGATTAATTGAAAATCAAAGGGATAGACTTGACGAGTGGCCGGATTACTGTTTAATTCTAGGGTTAAACTAGCGGCGGTTTCGCTGCTTTGTTTGCTCACTTGCCAGGGTAAATCACGAGCAAATCCGTGTTGTTTGAGGGTGTAGTTTCGGCCTTGGTGTTGATAGCTATTATCGGGTAAGTTGCCGCAGATAGGGAATAAAATCGGGACTCCTCCCCGGACGCTGAGGTTAGGATCTTTAAATCTTTCTCTGTCCAGATATAAAATATCTTCTCCGCAAATTTGCCAACGGGTGATGATTCCTCCTCTAGCGGGAACCACTTCCAGATAAGCGTCAGCTTCTTCATCCTTGAGACAATAGGTAAGATATTGATTTTGGTTTTGAGTGATCGTAAAAGTCATATCAGTTATCAGTTATCAGTTATCAGTTATCAGTTATCAGTTATCAGTTATCAGTTATCAGTTATCAGTTATCAGTTATCGGTACAGCTGACTAAAAAGCTGATTGCTAACATAGAACGTAGGTTGGGTTGAAGCATGAAACCCAACACCCGCTCATGTTACGCTACCACTAACCCATCCTAACAAATAATTGTGCCTCCCTACTTAGCTTAACCAATGAGGTTTTAGATTCGGCCCTTGTGAATAAGCTGGGATAGCCTAGCTTGAGATGAAAATTTGGGTAAGAAAATAGGCAATGGCGGCACTACCAACGGGTACAGTGAGATTATCTATACCCAGTTTCGAGAAAGTTTCTAGAATAGTGGCTCCGATCGCTGTTAATAAAGATACTAAAATAATTGGCGGATTAATGCCATTAATAAAAGATAAAATAATCAAGCTGACTAAAAAGCTAATTACTAACATAGTCAGGGAACCTTCCAGACTTTTGCCACTGCCGAAAATTTTGTAGGGATGTTGACCGAAATTTTGTCCGACTAGGGCCGCTAATCCGTCTCCCAAAGCCATAATTAAAATACCCATTGCCGCATATTCGGGGTGAGAAATTGGCCAAAAATAAGCCACGAGAACACCGATACTAACAGCATAAAAAAAAGTTCCCCAACTGCGGCGACCGACACTATTAAGACTGGGTAAAATGGGGAAAAAATAGGATAGGATAGCGATAGTTGCCGCTAGGATCGCCGCGATTATTCCCACCCAAGCGGGGATATTTAACCACCAGGCAAAAAGGATGACGTTTCCTGTGCCAATGTGGACAACTTTGCGGGTAATTTCGCCATCGGTACTGAAAAGACTTTTTAATTTTTCAGCGATCAGAATCAGAACAGCTAGGTAACAGGCGACTAAACCGATCGAAAATAGGAGAGAGTGGGATAGTTCCACGTGGCAAAAGCGAAAATTGACTATCTATTTAGTTTAGGTGATCGAGGTGACATTGTTGACATCCTCACCGCCGTAAACGGACGGTGATTCCCAAACCTCACGATTTAGGTTTCTGCTTGGGGTCCCGAAGGATTTTTCGCACCTGCCTTAACAGATTTACTCTGTTCTGGTCTT
>NZ_SFBZ01000088.1:0-22922 GCF_007095495.1 Microcystis sp. M_QC_C_20170808_M9Col
TTACAAAGACTTAATAGAAGGGATTGAATTGGCTATGTTAGAAGTTACTCAAAAAGATATTCGCAATTGGTTTACTCACTGTTGCTACTGTACCTCATAAGTCAGAGAATTGCTATAGTAGGAAAACTCTCTATCTCTATATTTTTGCATAGTTTACACCACAAGTCCGGGCATGAAAACCGACAGTATTTTTTATGATCTTTTTCAATCTTATCCGTCAATTTTCTTTGAATTAATCAACCTTTCCCCCGGAGAAGCCGAGAATTACCGCTTTGATTCCGTCGAAATCAAGCAACTAGCTTTTCGTATTGATGGCGTATTTTTGCCCAATATTACCGATCCTAGCATTCCTATTTATTTCTGCGAGGTGCAATTTCAAGATGATCAGAATTTTTATGGCCGTTTCTTTGCTGAAATCTTCTTATATCTCAGTAAAACTGCTTTTAACAATGATTGGCGCGGGGTGGTCATTTATCCCCATCGTCGGGTAGAATCAGATCAGGTTGTACGTTATCAAGACTTATTGACATCTGGGAGAGTGACGCGAATCTATTTAGATGAACTAGATGATATTAATCAAGATTCCCTGGGTATTGCCACCATAAAATTAATTATTGCTAAAGAAAATCAAGCAGTGGCAACAGCCAAACAACTTATTGAACGAGTGCGAACTGAATTTACCCAACCGCAAAACTTCCTACAATTAATAGAAACGATCCTTATCTATAAATTACCACGTCTAAGTCGCCGGGAGATAGAAGCCATGTTTAGTTTAGATGAACTGAAACAAACCCGTTATTTTCAAGACGTTCGAGAAGAAGGTAAACTGGAAGGTAAACTGGAAGGTAAACTGGAAGGTAAACTGGAATCTGTGCCGCGTTTATTGGCTTTAGGTTTAACGGTAGAACAAATTGCTCAAGCCTTGGACTTAACTGTAGAAAAAGTGCGAGAAATACCAGAAACCCATTAAGATAATCTAGCAGTAAGCTATGACAGCGTTTCTGATCAAGATAAAGTGTAACCTAATTTGCTATCGACCACCGACTACCCAAAACGAAAACTTACTACCTCACCTATGACTAGCACTCCTTCAGCTTCTTTAAAATTAAAAAAAACAAAAATTACCGACACAAATATCACTCTCTCCCATGGCAGCGGTGGCAGAGCAATGCGGGATTTAATTAACGAGATATTCGTTAATAACTTCGATAATAACTTACTGGCAGCCCTTGAAGATCAAGCCCGATTTGAGATTAAAGATTTGGCTAAAATAGGCGATCGCTTGGCATTTACCACTGATTCCTATGTGGTTTCTCCCCTATTCTTTCCCGGGGGTGATATTGGCAGTTTAGCAGTCAATGGAACCGTTAATGATTTGGCTGTCGGTGGGGCAATTCCTCTCTATCTCAGTTGTAGTTTTATCCTCGAAGAAGGTTTATCTATCGACACCCTAAAAACCATCGTTACCAGCATGAAAATAGCCGCCGACAAAGCAGCGGTAAAAATCGTCACCGGGGATACAAAAGTCGTTCCCAGGGGACAAGGGGATCAAATATTTATTAATACCTCTGGAGTGGGGGTAATTCCGGCCCGAATCCATTCCAGTGCCAATAATTTACAAGTTGGTGATCGCATTTTGATTAACGGTTTTCTGGGGGATCACGGCGCCGCCATTCTGATTGCCAGGGGCGAATTAGACCTGCAATGCACAATTGAAAGCGATTGTCAAGCCCTGAATTCTTTAATTTCTGCAATTCTGGCAGTTTGCCCGCAAGTTAAAGCGATGCGGGATGCCACTAGAGGCGGATTAGCCACGGTTTTAAACGAATTTGCCCAAAGTTCAGGGGTGGGAATACAGGTGCAGGAAACGGCGATCCCCATCCGGGAAGAAGTGCGAGGAATGTGCGAATTATTGGGTTTAGAACCGCTTTATCTAGCAAATGAGGGCAAATTAGTCCTTGTTGTGCCACCAGAAGCGGAAAATCGCGTTTTAGCAGTGATGCGTTCCCATCCTGACGGCAAAAATGCCGCTTGTATCGGGGAAGTCGTCGCTTCTCCCCCCAATTTAGTTTACTTAAAAACCGCTTTCGGCACTAAAAGGATTCTCGATATGTTAGTCGGTGAACAATTACCGAGAATATGTTAATTAGGGTTTGCTGAAAAAGTTTGTTGTTAGGGTTAGAAGTCAGTAGTCAGGAGTCAGGAGTCAGTAGTCAGGAGTCAGTAGTCAGTAGTCAGGAGTCAGGAGAATTAAAAATGAATAATAATCAATTAAATGGTCTATTTACAGATTTTAGGCAATTTAATCCTGATTTTTGCTGTTTTGAACCCTCAAATAGTTGGGGTTTTGGGGTTTTAGTTGAAATTTCCTTGATAACTGATAACTGATAACTGATAACTGATAACTGATAACTGATAACTGATAACTGATAACTGATAACTGATAACTGATAACTGATAACTGAAAATGCACGAACTAGGAATTACCCAAAATATTATTGAACTTGCTTTAGAACACTCGCGAGGAATGAAAGTTAAGTGCGTGGTGTTAGAGATCGGTAAACTAACGGCAATTATGCCAGAATCGATCGCTTTTTGTTTTGATACCTGTTGTCAAGGTACTAATGTAGAGGGGGCAATGTTAGAGATTCTGGAAATTTCTGGTTTAGGACAGTGCCAAGATTGCGGAAATGAGCTAGAACTAGAATATCCCTACGGAATCTGCGATCGATGTGGTAGTCGCAATATAGTCATTTTACAGGGTCAAGAATTAAATCTCAAATCGTTGGAGACAGAATCCTTATGTGTGTAACCTGTGGTTGTTCTGATAACTCGGAAGTGACGGTAACTAATCCGCAAACGGGAACCCATGAACATATTTTAGCTGATGGTACTGTTATTAGTCATAGCCATCACGATCACGATCATGAGCATCCCCATCATCCCGCGGAAATTCACGCTCAAATTCATGGTAGCATTCTCCAAGTTGAGCAAAATCTGCTGGCAAAAAATAATCTGTTAGCGGCACAAAATCGCGGCTGGTTGAAGGGGAGAAAAACTGTTGCCCTTAATCTGGTTTCTTCCCCCGGTTCGGGAAAAACTACCCTTTTAACTCGCACAATTGCCGATTTAAAAACCGCTATTCCTATCAGTGTCATTGAGGGAGATCAAGCAACAGCTAATGATGCCCAAAAAATTAGTGAAACCGGTTGTCAGGTTATCCAAATTAATACCGGAACAGGTTGTCATTTAGAAGCATCAATGGTAGAGAGAGGATTAATCGAACTCGATCCACCGATGAATTCTTTAGTGATGATCGAAAATGTCGGTAATCTAGTTTGTCCTGCTTTATTTGATTTGGGAGAAAATGCCAAAGTCGTCATTCTTTCCGTCACCGAAGGAGAAGATAAACCGATTAAATATCCCTATATGTTCCACGCTTCTCAAGTCATGATCTTGACAAAAATAGACCTACTGCCCTACGTTAATTTTAACCTCGATCGCTGTTTAGATTACGCCTATCAAGTTAATCCCAATCTGAAAGTTTTTCAAGTTTCCGCTACCACTGGAGAAGGTTTAGATGCTTGGTACGGTTGGTTAAAATCGCTGGTTTAAGTTAAGCAGTAACACACCCAAAAAGTTCAGTCTAACCGAAAGAAAAATGACCCTAGCACTTGATCACAATACTTATAATCAACTGTTGACTAAATTTCAACCCAAGATTATTGAAAATGAGGAAGAATATGAGCAAGCGCGTCATCTTCTCCTTAATCTAATTAGTAAACAGGATCGACTACCAGAAGAAACCGCAATGGTTAAATTAATGGCGACAATTAAGTACCTAGGCAAAATTAATTACACATATCTAACCCCGCTCTTGCCTCTTGCCTCTTGCCTCTTGCCTATCTTCACTAGGAAATTAATTTTGCACGACTACTTATTAAGGATTTTGATGCCAGACAACCTCAACCCGAACCAGCTTCACCGCAGGAAGTATTATTACACTTAATGTCAGCTAACAACATGAAACAAGCTGATTTAGTTGGTAAAATTGGTTCTAAGGGTGTGGTTTCTGAGATTGTTAATGGCCAGCGATCAATTAGTAAAGCTCAAGGGAAAATTTTAGCAGAGATTTTCAATGTTTCCCCCAGTGTATTCATTTAATTATCTATTAGTTATTAATGAAAACAACCGTCATTGTTCCACCGATTAAATGTCAAGGTATCAAAACTAAACTGCTATCATCAATCAAAAGTTTAGCGGATCAGCAAAACTTTGATCGCTGGATAGAACCCTTTTGTGGTTCGGGGGTGGTAGCTTTTAATTTACAACCCAAAAAGGCCTTATACTAAATCTAGTTATTAAAAACTGATTATTTATTTCCCCTTTTGACTATTGCCTATTGCCTTTTGCATCTCCTAACCAAGAAGTTAATTTTGTTCTAGTCCTTAATCATATTCTTTTGCCGCTTGTACTAAGGATAAAAGTTGTCCAGTTTGATCGGTTCCCGATACTCCTAAATCACTGTGACAGAGGATAACTTTTTCGCTTACCCTTGCTAATAAATCCCTTAAAACTCTCTGTAAACGTGCCTGATTTTCCTCTAATTCTGCCTCTGTTGTCCAGCGTTGATAGGGACTTTTTCGCCAAAAAATTGGCGCAGCAAAAAGAGTGGCAGCACCTCCTTGTTCCCAGAGTGGAGAGGAACAATCTAGCCAAAAATGCCAACGATGACTAGAACGAAAAGAACGATATTGAAAGATATTGCCTAGGGTAACTGCTGAGGAAGATTTAATAAATTGTCGCACGGGATAGGGATTAGCAGTAATTGTACCACGGCGCAAAAGTTGGATAAACTGACTAATAGTTTCGCTGGGACTTTGAAAAGAGGGTTCACTCTCACGCAAACGCCGATCGATCTCCCAAAAATGTTGGGCAGTTTCCATTAATTCTCGCAAAGCTGCCAAGTGATCGAAGGGCAAATTTTCCCCATCGTTTAATAATTGTTCGATCGCTTGATTTAAGACAAAAATCGGGAAAAGTTTCGCTTCTTGCTGCCGTTTTTTCATCCCTTCGATCCAGTGACAAATTCTTTCGTAGGCAGTACAAGCTTTTTGTCCTAAGCGATCCCAACGGGGAAAAGTTTCGATCGCTAATAAACGAGGATTTTCCGGATGCACTTGATAACAATGATCGGCAATTAATCCGGCGCGGATTGGATCGATATCGGGAATTAAATTCTCTTCTTCATCCCAGCGATAACGGCTAAAAATCACCAGCATTTCCGCTAGGGCCTCTTGGGGGGCTAAACGCCCCAAATTTGCGTAAACAAGGGCGAGAAGGGTCAATAATGCCCGAATCAGAGGACAACTGATCAGGGGTCGTTGTTCGTTGAGGGGTTGAACGGGTATCCCGGCACCGGTTAAAATTTCCATCAGGCTATAACGGGCGATTTCGTCTAAACCGGGGGCAATAACGGCGATTTCTTCGGGTTTTACTGCTCCTTGCTTGACTGCTTGAATAATAGCTGTGGCTGTCTTCCGTAACAATTCAGCGCGAGAGGTGGTTTGCAGGGAGATGAATTGATCGGGAAGATTGCCAAGATAGTTACCGTCGCTGATTAAGGAGAGAACCGTCTCGCTAAACTGAGCAGCTAACCCGTCGGTGGTAGATAATGGCATAATTTGACAGCGTGCCGCTAATTTTTGTAGATAATCGGGATCGGCAGTTAATCCTAAGCGAATTTTTCCCTGGGGATTGTAGGTAAAAACGCTAAAACAATCATGATCGAGGAAAAAACTGAGTAAATCCTTGGCAATAGCCGGATAATCGTCCACATCGTCCGCAAAAACTCCCCGGAAGCGTTTTAATAGTTGCTGCTGATAACGACTATCAGGAAATAAATAGCGCCAATAGAGTTCGTAGATGATACCATAACTTAATAAACCACGTTCTAGAGACCAATCACGCCATTGAATGATTAATTCTCCCACTTTTTCTGGTGTTTCCTGCTCATTAATCGCTAAAACTCGTTTTAAATCTGTTTCTGATAATCCGTCGGCTAATCTTTCGGGTATCTTTTCTGCGGGAACACCACTAGCGCCGGCTAATTGTAACAAATCGAGAACTTGACGGACGAAACGATATTCATTTATGCTAGTAGGCTGGAAGAATTCAGCGATTGCTGGTTGCCAGAGAAGGGTGGCGAGTTCCTGTTCCGTTTCTGGGCGTAATCGGCGGGGAAATTGCGCTTTTAGCCCTAAAGACTCGAAAATTAACGGCCAAAACAGGATGACTTCATCGGTGAGAAAACCTAAAGGGGTTTTGCAGAGAATCGGATAGCTACCCTTAACAGCAAGGGCTAATTGATCGGCTAATTCCCGTTTATTATCATCGTTGGCAGCGAAAACTAAGATCGATCGGGGAAGGGGCGATGATTTCGGTCGATCGCGAGACACCCAGCGCCGAAATTCCCCGACTAAAGCGGTGGTTTTTCCCGATCGAGTCCCACCTTCGATCCAAATTGGTATGATTGACATCGTTTTTTCTGGATTGTATTTGTTAAGATGACTGATCGGTACTCTAGCTTTTCTCCCTTGTGGAAGTAATTGTTTCCTATGAATCTTAATCGGATTTTGCAAGGTGTTAATCAATGGTTATTACAAACTCCTGAACGTTCTTTAGATGAGGCTTATCATGCAGCTTTGAAGATTAAGGAGATAGAAGACAAGCATTTTCAAGGGCGAAAAGTGGCAGCGGAGTTCTCGAATTATGGCAGTACCACTAATTCCTATTTTATCGCAGAAGTTAAAGGTTATCTGCAAAAAATTAAAGTCAGATTGACGGAGTTTAAAGCTAGTCGCTCGATCGTTAATACCTTCGGACCAAATCAACCGACAATTAATAATGGGGTGATTACTGTCACCACAGATGTTTGTCTGAAAAAACTTCAGTTTATCGATAGTATTATCGGAAAATATCAAGGTAATTATTGGCAAGAAGATCTTGAAGATGGTCCCAAAAGTCTCCAGAACAGAAATTTTGAGCGGGAAACAGACAAAAATAAGAATTCCAGAAATCGCTCTTTTTTAGCGGCGGGTAGTCTTGAAGATGAGGAAATGATCAAAAGCAATAAATCCCAAAAAGCTACGGAAAAACCGGGAGTTTTACCCCGTTCTTTTGTCAATACTTTTAATCGCATTAAGCAGGAAATTGATCCCCAAGCGGAGGAATCGGAGGAGGCAGTTTTAAAAAGATTTCGCAATTCTCGTTATAAAACAGCCATTTCCCTCAAGTTTATTTTACTGTTAATTATTGTTCCTTTGTTGACCCAGCAATTAACCAAAACTTTCCTGATTACCCCCTTGGTTAATAAATATTTCCAACAACAGGAACAGTTTATTTTTATCAATCAGGATTTAGAAGAAGAAGCTTTTTCGGAATTGAGAAGATTTGAGGAAGCTTTACATTTTCGAGGTATGATTGGTTTAGCACCCAAATTATCTAACGAAGAAATCGAGGGAGAAATTACTAAAAAAGCTGCGGTACTAAGTGAAGAATTTCGCCAACGAGGTTTAAATGCGATCGCTAATATTTTCGCCGATATTTGTTCCCTGATTGCCTTTGGTTTTGTTATCGCTTTTAGTCGTCGGGAAATCGAGATTGTCAAGTCTTTTCTCGATGGCATTCTCTATAATCTTAGCGATTCAGCTAAAGCTTTTTTAATTATTCTCTTTACCGATATATTTGTCGGTTTCCACTCTCCCCACGGTTGGGAAGTGATCCTAGAAGGGTTAAGTCGTCATTTCGGTTTACCGGAAAATCGCGAGTTTAATTTTCTCTTTATCGCCACTTTTCCCGTTATCTTGGATACAGTCTTAAAATATTGGATTTTCCGTTATCTCAATCGCATTTCTCCCTCGGCAGTAGCTACCTATCGTAATATGAATGAATAGGGTAAAATCGGGGAGAAACTTGATAATTTACCCCTCTAATTTGGGGAGGATAATCTTGCCGCTGTCTCTTGTACTTTGGTAGATTCTAATTGCAAAGCAGTGGCAATCTGTTCTATACTTAAACCTAAAGCTAGTAAACCAGCGATCGCTTCAGTTTTAGCTTCTTCACGACCTTCTTCACGACCTTCTTGTTTAGCTTCTTGATAAAGTCGAGTCTGTCTGAGATCATCTAATCCGAACATAGCTTCTAACTCCGCACGACTAAGATTAGTAAATTTATAGGCTAAGGTTCTTTCAATTAATTCTACAACTTTTTGCTGGAAAACTAGATCATCAATTTCAGCGATCGCTTTTTCTAAAAGTGGTTTTCCTCGTTGCTGTGCTAATTGGGGTGTAGCGACAATTAACTGAATAATTCCTAAACCCAGAGACGGAGCCGGACTATCGATTAATTCATCTAAATAAATACGTCTGATCTGTCCCGTTATCTCAAATCCCCGTAGTTGATAGGGAAAATTATTGTCGATATCCCTAGAGGCAAATAAAGCTACAGCCATCCAATCCTGAACGGGTTTATACTGATTGAGATAGATGACAATTTCTGTTAAAAATCGCCAATAAAAATCGCTTTTATCCTGAAATTGCACTTCAACAAAGTAAATAATTAGTTCCGGTGCTGCTGTGGTCGGTAAAAAAATACCGTCAAAACGACGCGCTAATTCTTTGATTTCTCGGGAGGAGAATTGATAATTTTCAGCTTTCTGGGTTGACTCTCCCAGTAATTCAAAAATTAACCCCGGAAAGGTTTGCAAGAGTTGATAAAAAATTGTATCGGTCTTCACAAGCTTGAAAAAATCTAGATGTTTACTAACAATTACTTACAAATCATCTAACAAGAGCGTGACTAACACCTTATCGACGCGATTACCGTCCATATCCACCACTTCCAAGCGCAACCTTTGCCATTCAAAATGATCGGCAGCTCCCGGAATCCTGCCAAGATGGGTAATAATAAAACCACCTAAAGTGTGATAATTGCCCTGTTTTTCCCCGGGTAATTCACTGATTTCAAATAATTCTTTAAAATCTTCGATCGCCACTGTACCATCGATCAACCAAGAACCATCTTCCCGCTGCACGATCTGAGCATCTTCAATATTATCTAATTGGGGTAAATCGCCGACAATTGCCTCTAAAATATCCTTGCGCGTCACCAATCCTTGAATTACCCCGTACTCATCCACTACCAAGGCAATATGATGACCACTTTGCTGCACCAATTCTAACACCTTTAAACCCCTAGTGCTTTCCGGCACAAAAAGCGGCTGTTGTAAATCCTTCGTCAGGTCGAAACTTTCACCAGTTAAACAATCTGCCAATAAGTCTGTGACTTCGATTACCCCCAAAACCTCATCTAAACTGCCCTGACACACAGGAAAACGGTTATGATTGCTCTCAATTAGCTTCTGGCGGTTAATTTCGGCACTATCTTCCAAATCTAGCCAAATAATATCTGGGCGCGTGGTCATAATCTGGCTTACTCGGCGATCGCCCAATCCTAACACCCTTTCCACCATATCCTGTTCTGCTTCCTCAAAGGTTCCCGCTGCGGTTCCCTGTTTAAGCATAATTTTCAATTCTTCTTCCGTAATTGGGGAATCATTGTTATTAGTATTAATCCCCAACAAACCGAGAATCAGATTAGTCGATTGACTCAAAAGATGGACAATGGGCGAAACAATTTTTGATAACCTATTCAGAGGATCAGCAACGAGGATAGCGATTTTTTCAGGATTACTTAAACCTAACCGTTTCGGCACTAATTCCCCCACCACTAGGGATAGATAGGTAATAATTAACACCACTAATCCTAATCCCAAAGCTTGACTGTAGGGGGCTAAAACAGGAACTTGGGCCAATAATTGCGCCACACTGACCGATAAATTAGCTCCTCCGTAGGCCCCGGCAAAGATACCCACTAGGGTAATGCCAATCTGCACCGTCGATAAAATTTGATTGGGATCATTGGCCAATTTTAAGGCCACCGCCGCCCTTCGATCATCTCTGGCTAATTGTTCTAAACGGACTTTGCGGGCCGAGACAATGGCAATTTCCGAGAGAGCAAAGACTCCATTGAGGAGGATCAGGAAGAAGATAACAAGAATTTCGGTAGTCGCCGAGAACATGGTTAAAATTTACAGGTAAAAGGGCGGATAGTTGTTTGTATCATAGTGCGAGGATCGGTTAAGTTCAGTAAAGAATCATCTTGATTTTTAACGAGTTACGAAGGCTTGTGTCTGGAGAGGGTTACTCCCAGTATAAATGGGATAGGATCAAGTCCGCACTCTTAGCTCAGTTAGCAGTGAACAGTCAAGAGTGACCTGTTGCCAGTAAAAAAAGTTGTCCCTGGGAGAGTGGGGACAAACTATCTCAATCTATTCGCCTGAAAAATTATGATCGCTACACCCGTATCATCGAAATCGAACGCTATCACGGAAATCCGCCCCGGACTACCGACTATTTGCGGTTGGGAACAGGAAATCGCAGCGATTGTTAATCACGATGATCCGATCTTTTTACCGACAACAAATCTCCAATTAGACCATATCAAGGCTGGTTTTGCCTGTGCCTTGCATATGCACCAACCCACCATCCCCGCGGGTGTTAATGGTGAATTAATCTGCAATCTCCAGCATATGTTCGAGAATCAGGGGGATGGTGATAACCATAATGCCAGCGTTTTTGCCTGGTGTTACAGTCGCATGGGCGATTTTATCCCGGAATTGGTGGCGGAAGGCTGTAATCCCCGGATTATGCTCGATTATTCCGGCAATCTCCTCTGGGGTTTGGTACAGATGGGACGGCAGGATATCCTCGATAAACTCAAATTAATCACCTGTAACAGTCAATATCAACCCTATGTGGAATGGTTGGGGACGATGTGGAGTCATGCGGTGGCTCCTTCCACACCGATTCCCGATCTAAAATTACAGATGCAAGCATGGCAAACCTATTTTGCCTCGATTTTTGGCCCCGATGCCCTGAAACGAGTCAAAGGGTTCTCTCCCCCGGAAATGCACCTTCCTAACCATCCCGATACCCTCTACGAGTATATTAAAGCCCTGAAAGAATGCGGCTATCGTTGGTTATTGGTACAGGAACACTCGGTGGAAAATCTCGACGGTTCGGGATTGAGTCAGGAACAAAAATATATTCCTAATCGCCTGGTGGCCCGTAATTCTCGGGGTGAAGTGATTGCGATTACTGCTTTGATTAAAACCCAGGGTTCCGACACCAAATTAGTCGCCCAAATGCAACCCTACCACGAGGCCAAATGCCGCGGTAAACAGCAAATCGGCGGCGTTTGGGTTCCTTCCCTAGGTTCCCAGATTGCCGACGGTGAAAATGGTGGCGTGATGATGAATGAATTTCCTCGCGATTTTCCCAATCCTTGGCGGGAAATGCAGGGGGGTTCCACTGTGGCAGGATTTAACGGCACGGAATATCTGGAGTTAATCGAGGCCGCTGGCGTTAATCCCCAAGATTATCCCCCAATTCAAGCCGTACACCAGCATAAAATCTGGCAGCGAGTTAATCCCGATGCCGCTACCCCAGAAGCAGTGGAACAGGCGATCGCTGAGTTAAAACAGTCCGACCACCGTTTTACCATGGATGGGGCATCTTGGACAAATGATCTCAGTTGGGTGCGCGGTTACGAAAATGTTCTCGAACCGATGAACCAATTAAGCGCTCAATTCCACGAGAAATATGATCCTTTAGTACAGGCGGATCCTAGCTTCACCCGACGGCCCGATTATCTGGAGGCACTGCTTTATAATTTGCTCGTGCAAACCAGTTGTTTCCGTTATTGGGGCCAGGGTACTTGGACCGATTATGCCCGCACTTTGTACGAAAGAGGCGCGGCCTTAACCCGCTAAGATAGTAAGGTATCTAGGGCGCAGAATCTGCGCCCTAGTAGTATAAATATACTAGCAAGGGATGTTCGCCGATGAAGTAATTAAAGAAATACTCAAATCCTGATAAAAATCCTCTTGTTTTAATTCCACTTTTGATTGAGAAGCCAGTAAAAGTAAAGCCCAAAAAATCGCCACCTTTTCCTGTGTTGCCGAGTGACTAGAGGGCTTTTCTGCTTGCCATAAATCTAATAAATACTCAAACTCTATCTCCTTTTTCTCCAATTGAAAAAACTTTCTCTGCAAAAAAAAGTCCAGTTCCGCTGCCAATTCTGTCAGGTTTTCTTGGTGGGCCAATTCCGTGATAATTTGTACCGCTTCCCGTCGGGATTGGGGCCGGGGTTTCGGGACAACTACAGGCAGTTTCGGTAAAGCTTCAATCTCTAGGGCAATCTGTTGTAATTGAGTGATTAACTCCTGCAAAGTTACCCGTCTTTTTCGCGGTGGTGGGGCGGCAGTACGACGGCGAATATGATTTTCTAGATAACGGGGTAAAGTTCTTAATTCCCGTTCTAACTCGCTAATTTCCTCATCAATCAGACTTTCTTCTTGCTGGTCTAAAGACAATCTTTCTAGGGTATCAGCCTTAAATAAAACTAACATAGAAGCCCATAAAAAAGCCTGTCCCGATTGGGGTAAATTAGCCTGGGCCATGGCTAAATCTAGATCATTTAATAACCCCAATTCTGCCAAAAAGCGATCGATCACATCAATAACCTGCACATCCCAGGGGTCAATTTCTCCCTGTTCCGCCATTTCTAAAAGAGAGGCGATCGCATCACTGGCCGAGGTGATAGTCATGATTGTAGAATCTTGTAGGATCTCAAAGGATAGAATTTAGCAAGCAAAACCATGGACATATCGATCGCTGACCTGCGCTTGGACTACAATCTTGAAGAATTGCTAGAGTCCGAAACATCTGCCGATCCTTTCATTGTATTTAAACAATGGCTAGAACGGGCGGTATCTTCGGGAAGATTAGAACCCAACGCTATGACTTTAGCCACTATTTCCCCAGAGGGTAAACCCCGGGCCCGCATGGTACTGTTAAAAGACTTCGATCCTCGCGGTTTTGTTCTCTTTACCAACTACCAAAGCGCCAAAGGACAGGAATTAATCGCTAATCCCAATGCAGCCCTAGTGTTTTGGTGGGGAGAATTGCAACGGCAAATTAGGATTGAGGGAACTGTAGAAAAAATCAGCGAGGAGGAATCGGATAATTACTTTTTTGTCCGTCCCTGGGAATCTCGTTTAGGGGCCTGGGCCTCCAATCAAAGTGAAGTGATTTCCGGGCGGTATATCCTCGAAAAACGTCTGACAGAACTAAAAGAAGAATATGCTGGTCGTGAAGTTCCCCGTCCTCCTCATTGGGGCGGTTTTCGCCTAATTCCTAGTTTAATCGAGTTCTGGCAAGGTCGCCCCAGTCGTCTCCACGATCGTCTCTGTTATTATCGTCAAGAAGATGGCAGTTGGCAAAGGCAACGTTTAGCCCCTTAGTTTGATTTTGACACCTTGTATTGGCAAAATAGCTCGATACTAATTCAATTTGTCATTTTAGTCTTGAGATAATATTAGGTCGATGTCTTTTCCCAACCCGCGCTTACCTTAGCGATCGGGTTGGGCTATTATGTCAATTGGATAAAGGCAACCCGTCCGCCCTAAAGTTTCAGAAAAACGATAGAATTGAAAGGGTTTTTGTCTGCATCTTTCAAAAATAACTAGAGAATTATGGACATCAATAAAGTTGGACTTCGAGAAACCTTAGAAGCATTGCGGGTTGAACTGAGTAAATCTATTTTAGCCTCTGAGGGTGAGCAGATTCGCTTTGAAGTGGGTGACATTGAATTAGAGGTTCAATTTGTGGTTGAGCAGTCGAAAGAAGGCAAAGGTGGGCTGAAATTTTGGGTAGTAGAAATGGGTGGGGGTGTCACCAATAAAGATACGATAACCCATAGAATTAAAATTCCCCTTAAACCCATTGGGAAAGATGGAGGACCTATCAAGACAGCAAGTGATGATATTCCCGATTAGAATTTTATACCCCTAGGGACGCAATGCTTGCCCCCAAAGCAGTTAATTTGTAGGATGGGTTAGCGAAGCGTAACCCATCGCCATCCCAGAAGAATAGGTTACATCAATCCGATAAGTTATGCCCCAATTCCAACCCGATCGCGCTTTAGAAATTGTTGCTCCTAAATACGGCACTGCCTATCGAATTGGGGGACGTTTACTCTTGACTTGTCGGCATCTATTTGATAATAGTAACGACTGTCAAGTACGATTTAGATCAGCATCAAAATATTCTGATAAGCAAGACATAGACGCTAAAGTAATTTGGAAAGCGCCGGATAATATAGATATAGCTTTAGTTGAATTACCAGAAACTATCGAAACTTGTAATCCTGTAGGTTTTGGGGTGTTACCTGATGCGAGTAGCACCCAAAAAGTTAAATTTGACTGTTTGGGCTTTCCTCTATTTTTACGGTATGTTGAAGATGAGATAAAATACGCCACAGGGTTACATATTGAGGGAACTATCGATGTGGCTAATCGTGTTCCTCATAACCGTTTGTTATTAAATATTAAAGATAGTCAAGACATACAACCCACCGATGAACAATTAGAAAGATTAGCAGAAGATCAGTCACCTTGGCAAGGAACATCGGGATCAGCAATTGTTTGTAATGGGTTAGTGATTGGGGTACAATCTAAACAGCCAATTAGAGATCGTCCGGCATCTTTAGAAGCTGAATCTTTGGCCAGGGTTTATGACAATCCCGAATGGTGTGAGATATTAGAAAACCATGATATTGATCCTGAACCTAAACCCGTTATATCCGCTTCTTTAAAATCTTCTTCCTATCGCAATCAAGCTCCTCCTAAACCGAGTTATTTTGTCGAACGTCCAGAGGTTAGTATTGAGTTAAAAAAACTTTTATTGTCAGCAACAACGGAAAAAACGGGAACTTTAGTTATTAGTGCGATTTATGGATTAGGAGGTATTGGTAAATCAACTTTAGCGGCGGCATTAGCACAAGAAAAAGAAGTTCAAGCCTTTTTTCCTGATGGGATATTCTGGGCAACATTAGGACAACAACCGGACATTTTATCCTTTCTTCATGGCTGGATTCAAGCTTTAGGAGATTATAATTTTAAGCCGACGGGTATTGATGCGGCATCCTTACACTTGAGGACTTTATTGGCAGATAAAAAGGCTTTATTAGTAGTAGATGATCTCTGGAATGTAGAAGATATTGATCCTTTTATAGTAGCAGGAAATCACTGTAAATTATTAATAACCACTAGAGAAGTTCCCGTTAAAGGGGCAATTCGTTATGATTTGGATGTGATGACGGAAAGCCAATCTTTAGCCTTATTAAAGGGGTATTTAAGAAAGGAATTAACTGCTGAAGAAGAAGCACAAGGGAAAAATTTAGCGAAGATTGTGGGGTATTTACCCTTAGCTTTGGAGTTGGGAGCAGCACAAGTTAAAGATGGGGTTTCTTGGGCTGAGTTACTAGAAGATTTACAGGCAGAAATCGCTCATTTAGAAATTTTAGATCGCTTGGAAGCTGGAGATACTGTCAATGAAGAAAAACGAAAACATTATAGTTTAATTGCTTGCTTTAATCTCAGTTTAAAGCGGTTAAATGGGCAAAGATTGAGACAATTTAGCTGGTTAGGGGTGTTACCCGATGATGTTACCATTACCGAAAAAATGGCGGCGACTTTATGGGATTGTCAGGTGAGAGAAGCGAGGCAAACTTTAAGATATTTACGGGGTAAGGCTTTATTATTAACGGGGGTTTCTAGTGAACAATTAACCAGTTATCGCGTCCATGATTTGTTACATGATTTAGCCCGAAATCTGATCCTAGCGTCTCCTCATCCTGAAACGGATTATCAATTACCGGGGTTAGGGTTATCAATGGCTGAGGCACATCAACAGCTTTTACAACGGTATCAAAGACAGATTAAGAGATCCCCCCTAACCCCCCTTGAAAAGGGGGGAAAAGAGGTGGAAGTCCCCCTTGAAAAGGAGATATCCCCCCTAACCCCCCTTGAAAAGGGGGGAAAAGAGGTGGAAGTCCCCCTTGAAATCCCCCCTAACCCCCCTTGAAAAGGGGGGAATTGTGGAAGTCCCCCTTATTAAGGGGGATTTAGGGGGATCAAACTGGCACAGTTTAGAGGATGATGGCTACATTTATAATCAATTGCTCTGGCATTTGGAAAAAGCGGGACAGATAGCCCAGATTCATCTATTACTGAGGGAAGAAACCGCAGAAGGTCATAATGGTTGGTATAGTCAGTGTGAAAGGGAAGGGAAAACAGCAGTTTTTATTAAGGATGTTTCCCGGGCGTGGCAATTGGCGGAGGGGCATTTTATTGAGAATCCCAGTGAGTCGATTGGGTTACAGGTTCGTTATACCTTAATAACTACTTCCCTCAATAGTTTGGCCGGGAATATTCCACCAGAATTGATTGCTTTACTGATTCAGCATGAAATCTGGACACCTGCCCAGGGATTAGCCTATGTGAGGCAAAGTCAAGATTCTGAGAAGCAAGCCGAAGGATTAAGGGCAATTAGTCCCTATCTCACTTCTACTTTGTTAACCGAAGCCTTAGCCACAGCTAGAGAGATTTGGTATGAATCTGACCGTGCAGAGGCATTGACCGGGTTAGCTCCCCATTTACCGGAAATCTTACCCGAAGCCTTAGCCACAGCTAGAAAGATTGGGGATAAATCCTCCCGTGCTTTGGTATTGAAAGAATTAGCCCTCTATTTCCCTGAAATCTTACCGGAAGCCTTAGCTACTGCTAGAAAGATTGGGAATAAATCCTACCGTGCAAGGGCATTGACAGGGTTAGCCCCGCATTTACCCGAAATCTTACCCGAAGCCTTAGCTACTGCTAGAGCCATTGAGGATGACAACTCCTGTGGAGCGGCATTGGCAAGTTTAGCCCCCTATTTACCCGAAAATCTCTTACCGGAAGCCTTAGCTACTGCTGACGTGATTTGGGCTCAATCCTCCAGCTTCGTAGCATTGAAAGGGTTATCCCTCTATTTCCCTGAAATCTTACCGAGAGCCTTAGAAGTTGCCAGAGGGATTGGGGATGAGTACTACCGTGCAAGGGCATTGACAGGGTTAGCTCCCCATTTACCTGAAAATCTCTTAAGCGAAGCCTTAGCCACAGCTAGAGCGATTGAGCATAAAAGATTCCGTGCAGAGGTATTGACGGGGTTAGCTCCTTATTTACCCGAAATCTTACCCGAAGCCTTAGCCGCAGCTAGAGCGATTGAGGATGAAAGATTCCGTGCAGAGGCATTGACAGGATTAGCCCCGCATTTGCCCAGTTTGTTACCCGAAACCTTAGAAATTGCCAGAGGGATTGGGAATGAGTACTACCGTGCAAGGGCATTGACCGGGTTAGCCTCCCATTTCCCCAAAATCTTACCCGAAGCCTTAGAAGTTGCCAGAGTGATTGGGGATAAATCCTCCCGTGCAGTAGCATTGGTAGGGTTAGCTCCCTATCTGCCCGGAGTCTTGCCCGAAGCCTTGGCTACTGCTAGAGAGATTAAGGATGAAGGCTACCGTGCAGAGGCATTGAAAGAATTAGCCCTCTATTTCCCTGAAATCTTACCGGAAGCCTTAGCAGTTGTCAGAGGGATTGGGGATGAAATTTCCCGTGCAAGGGCATTGACCGGGTTAGCCCCGCATTTACCCGAAAATCTCTTACCCGAAGCCTTAGCAGTTGTCAGAGGGATGGGGTGGGAAGCTCCCCGTGCATTGGCATTGACAGGGTTAGCCCCGCATTTACCCGAAAATCTCTTACCCGAAGCCTTAGCCACAGCTAGAGAGATTGGGGATGAAAGATTCCGTGCAGAGGCATTGACAGGGTTAGCCCCGCATTTACCCGAAAATCTCTTACCCAAAGCCTTAGCCACAGCTAGAGCGATTAAGGATGAAGGCTACCGTGCAGAGGCATTGAGAGGGTTAGCCCCCTATTTACCCGAAATCTTACCCGGAGCCTTCGCTACTGTTAGAGCGATTGGGTATTGGAATGGCCAAGCAGAGGCATTGACAGGGTTAGCTCCCCATTTACCGGAAAGTTTGTTACCCGAAGCCTTAGAAGTTGCCAGAGGGATTGGGGATGAATACTACCGTTCAGAGGCATTGAGAGGATTAGCCATCTATTTCCCTGAAATCTTACCCGAAGCCTTAGCAGTTGTCAGAGGGATGGGGTGGAAATCTTCCCGTGCATTGGCATTGACAAGGTTAGCCCCGCATTTACCCGAAAATCTCTTACCCGAAGCCTTAGAAGTTGCCAGAGGGATTGGGGATGAATACGACCGTGCATGGGCATTGACAGGGTTAGCCCCGCATTTACCCGAAAATCTCTTACCCGAAGCCTTAGAAGCTGCCAGAGCCATTAAGTATGAAATACAGCGTGCTTCGGTATTGACCAGGTTAGCTCCCTATTTCCCACAAGCGTTACCGGAAGCTTTAGAAGCTGCCAAAGCCATTGGGGATGAATCAAAACGTGCAGACGTATTAAAAGCATTAACAGCCACCTTAACCCCTGCTAATGTTGACTTATCTTTCTGGCAAGATGTCCTTCAGGCTTTGGGTACTCTCACTCGTCCTAATTTCCTCGAAACTATTCCCAACTTAGCGCCTTTAATCCTTCATTTTGGGGGGGAGGTCGCCCTCAGAGAAATCCATCAAGCAATTAGAGAAGTCAGCCGCTGGTGGCGGTGATTCTCCTGTCAATAATTGCTATAATAGCTAAAATGGTCATAATGGCTAGTTTCTATAAAGGTTAGTTATGAAAACATTAGGAGCCTCAGAAGCAAAAAATCGCTTTGGCGAACTGTTAGACTTGGCTCGAAGAGAACCAGTAAAGATAGCAAAAAAGGGACGTAATGTTGCAGTCGTGCTGTCAATCGAGGAATTTGAGAGATTTTCCGAGTTAGAAAATCAACTTTTGGCTTTACAGGCAGAAAAAGCTCATCAAGAAGGTTTTATCGGAACAACAGAAAGTGAGGCTTTACTGTCAGAAATTTTAAATGCTTAAGATTAACCTATCTCGACAGGCAACTAAACGCTTAAAAAAACTGCCAGATAAACACGCCAAACAAGTAGCCACAAAAATAACCGAACTGAGAACAAATCCCTATCCCCAAGATTCTCTAAAGTTAAAAGGATACTCTTATCATAGAGCCGATATTGGTGAATATCGAATCGTTTATCGTGTTGAGGAGCAAACACTAGAAATCTTGCTGATTGACAAACGAAACGATGATGAAATTTATAAACAACTAAAGAGAACAATATAGAGAATCTTAATTATCAACCATCAATTAATTAGCGATATTATTCCTGCTAAAATCAAGAAAAACAAATTATCTTTAAACACTCATGAACATTAACGTAACATTTCCCGAAGAACTCCTCATTGCTGCCAGAGAAGAAAAAGAAGCATTCTCTCGTAAAGTCATAATTTATACATTAGGGCATCTTTATCAAGAAGGAAAAATTTCAGCAGGAATCGGCGCACAAGTATTAGGATGCGATAAATATACATTTTATACACTTCTCTCTGAGTATGGTTTTTCCATTATTGATTACACAGCAGAAGAATGGGAATCAGAAATACAAACCAGCCGTAAATTAGCCAAAAAAATCAAAGAAAATGAAGATAATTGTTAATTCTACACCGATCATCGCCTTATCTTTGATTAATCAATTAGATCTTCTTAATCAGCTATTTAATGAAGTGATTATTCCTTGGGCAGTTTATCAAGAAATTGTCATCGCTGGAGATAATAAACCAGGGGCAAAAGAACTCAAAAATGCCAATTGGATTCAAGTTCAAGAAGTTGCATCATCATCTCCTCTTGAACCGCTATTACTAGGATTAGATCGAGGAGAATTAGAAGTTATTCTCTTGGCAATTTCAATCAAACCAGACTGGGTAATTATAGATGAGAAATTAGCAATAAGAGTTGCCAAAGCTATGGAATTACCCGTCAAAGGAACATTAGGAATTCTCTTGGTTGGTTTTTATGCAGGTTATCTATCTAAACAAGAAATTTTAGATTTATCACAACAGTTAGTTGATTATGTAATTCGTATTAGTTCTCCGATTCTTAATTGGCTAAAAACAGAATTAGACAATGATAATTAATACCAAATCAATACAAAATAAACTACCATGAAACAACTAATCGTACACATTCGTGACCAAGAAAAAGCAGAAACACTCTCTAAAATTTTAACTGCTTTAGATTTTGTTGACTCCGTAGAAATCATCGAAGATCAAACAACATTATCTGATAACGAGCAAGACTTCTTTGCCCTAGCAGGATTGTGGGAAAACAGAAATATCACCCCTAAATCTATCCGTGAAGCAGCATGGCGAGAAGAAAACCGATGATTTTATGTGACACCAATATCCTCATTGAATTCTATAAAAACAACCATAGAATTATCGAAGAGCTTCGCCATATTGGACTAAATCAACTAGCCATTAGTTCCATTACTCGGCTCTTCGTTACTTGTTATGGTTCGATAGGGGGGCATAAATCGACTAAATCCTTATCTGGCAAGAGACTTAATTGATTAGTTCGCTCTAGATAAAAAACAATTGACAAAAATAGCTACCGAAGAGCCCATTACTCAAGCCGAATTATATTATGGAGCAATCAATAAAAATGAACTCAACAAAATCAAAAGACATCTCGGATTGCTACATACCTTTCCTGTAGATGTCGCAATATCCAATCAATTTATTAACTTAATGGAAACCTACTCCCTCAGTCACAAACTCAACATCCCTGACTCTATCATTGCCTCAACAGCATTAGTGCAGAATATTAAGCTATATACATTGAATTTGAGAGATTTTTGTTTTATTCAAGGCTTAGAACTCTATGATCTGTCAAATGAATAACCCATCAACGTTAGCATTTTCCAGCGTTCAGCGAACCAGTCATGAATTAGTCAAAAAATCAAAGAGAATGAAGATAATTGTTAATTCTATTCCCAATTTAGTCCCTTTAATCCTTCATTTTGGGGGGGAGGTTGCCTGAAGAGAAGTGTATCAAGGGATTAGGGAGGTGAGTCGGTTGTGGTGGTGATTCTCCTCTCACTAATTAGGGTTTGCCTTACCCAATTGAATCAGCAGTCTGCTCCCCAGTGCCTTCGGCAAGCGCAGAAATCCAATAAAATAGTGAATAGGTGACATCGGGAAAAAATCATCTATGGCAACTACATCAGAAGACGTATGGCGACTCTTAGCCGAATTAGCGACTGCTCAAGCTGAATTAACTGCTGCTCAAAAAGAAACTGACAAACAACTGAAAGAAGTTAGTCAACAACAGAAGGAAACTGACCGACAACAGAAGGAAACCGAGCGACGACAACAGAAAACCGACCGACAACTCAAAGAATTAAGACGGCAAATTGGGGGACTTGGTGCAAAATTCGGCAGCTTTACCGAAGGACTTGCCCTTCCCTCAATGGAAACGATTCTCAGGCAACGCTTTGGTATGGAAGTGGTTAGTCCCAGTGTGCGAGTCAGTAAAGATGGACAACACCTAGAAATTGATGTCCTTGCCCATACCAATGGTCAGCTAAATACCGCCTATATCGTCGAGGTTAAAAGTCATGCCAAAGAGGAATCTATTACACAATTAAAAAGTATTTTGCAACGGTTTCGCAGCTTTTTTCCTGAACACAAAGATAAAAAACTCTATGGCATATTAGCGGCGGTTCATGTATCCCCGGAATTACGGGAAAAAATTCTGCAAGAAGGGTTTTATGTGGCTCGGATTCATGACCAAGTATTTGAACTCGATATTCCCGATAATTTTCAACCTCAAACCTATTAAAACATCAAAGGCGATCGCTTTTGCTCTGATATTGTGAGGGATGATTGCTTGTATTTAGCGGTAAATATCCTTTCGATGCCCAATATCAAGAACAATCACCTTCTTTTCTGAATCATCGATACCATAAATAATTCGATAAACTCCAATCCGAACCCGCCACCCTTCTCTTCCTGTCAGTTTTAGACATCCTGATGGTCTTGGATTTTCAGCTAATTCTCTAATGCCATCTCGAACTTTTTGATAATCATCCTTTGGGAGATTTGCTAAAGCCTTAGAAGCACGTTTTTTAATAGTAATATTGTAACTCATTGCTGACTATTTTCAATTTCAGCGATCGCTACTTCAAAAGGAATTTCATCATCCTCGCCTGAGACAGCCAAATCATAGGCTCTAATGGCATCTAACTCTTCTGATTCTTCCAGCAGTTTCTGATATTCTTCTATATCTAAAAGAACACCTATTCGATTACCCTGCTCATCGGTGATATACCTTTCCTTTAATTTCATTTGAGAACAACTGCCTTAGTTAATTTTCGTTCCAATTATAACTCAGGTGTTAACGCCTGCCAATATTGACCTATCCTTCTGGGAAAAAACCTTTCATGCTTTGGGTACTCTCACTCGTTCTAATTTCCTCGAAACTATTCCCAACTTAGTCCCTTTAATCCTTCATTTTGGGGGACTGGTCGCCTTAAGAGAAGTGTATCAAGGGATTAAAGAGGTGAGTCGCTGGTGGCGGTGATTCTTGTTCTATGAATTAGCCTCCACCTTACCCAATTGAATCAGCAGTCTGCTCCCCAGTGTCTTCGGCAAGCGCGGAAATCCAATAAAATAGTGAATAGGTGACATCAGGAAAAAATTATCTATGGCAACTACATCAGAAGACGTATGGCGAATCTTAGCCGAATTAGCGACTGCTCAAGCTGAATTAACTGCTGCTCAAAAAGAAACTGACAAACAACTGAAGGAGACTGACCTACTATGGCTCTTCGGGAATTGTTATGCAAATAATTAACTTAAAATAAAATTCGATGAGAGCGCCTACGCTCAAAAGTAGCTGAAATCCATACAGGGAAGGACTTAAGGCACAAACAGGTTA
>NZ_SFBZ01000089.1:0-44056 GCF_007095495.1 Microcystis sp. M_QC_C_20170808_M9Col
TTTCAATAGCTTTGTTGAAGTCAGCTAAAGCTAATTCATATTTTTGTTGGTAAGAGTAAAGACCCCCCCGATTGAGGTAAGCACCAGCATCATTAGGATTAATGTCAATAGCTTTGTTGTAGTCAGAGAGGGCTAAATCGTATTTCTGCTGGTTATAGTAAAGATTCCCCCGATTGTAGTAAGCATCAGTAAAATTAGGATTAAGTTCAATAGCTTTGTTCCAGTCAGCTAAAGCTAATTCGTATTTTTTTTGGTCATAGTAAAGAACCCCACGATTGTAGTAAGCCTTAGCATAATTAGGATTAAGTTCAATAGCTTTGTCGTAGTCAGCTAAAGCTAATTCGTATTTTTGCAAGTTTTTGTAAAGATTCCCCCGATTGTAGTAAGCATAAGCATAATTAGGATTAAGTTCAATAGCTTTGTCGTAGTCAGAGAGGGCTAAATCGTATTTCTGCTGGTAATAGTAAAGATTCCCCCGATTGTAATACCAAGCAGCACGGGGAGCGAGATTAATTGCCTGATTAATCGCCGCTAATCCCTCATCATAGCGTTTTAATTCACTTAATACTGCCCATTTCTCGTTATAGTAATTGGGGTTATTGGGAACCAGAGAAATCGCCTGATTAATCACCGTTAATGCTTGCTCATAATTTTCTAAATAGCGATAAACTGCACTTTGCTGTTGTAAAATACTACTGTGAAACTCCTTTAAATCTTCCCGTTTAGGTAAGGTATTAATCGCTTGTTGCAAAGCTTCTGTAGCTGTTTGATCTTCGCGTAATGCAAATAACATTAATCCCTTCCCGTACCAAGCTAAATAAACATTCTCGGACTCATTTTGCTTAATCGCCTCATCAAAGGCTTTAATTGCTTCCTCATACCTTGCTAACCGCCATAATTGTCCTCCCCTTTGTATCCAAATATCCGCCTTCGCATTGGTATTAGGAACAATAACACCAGTAATCGCTTGAATAATTTCTTGTTGTTGTTGCTGACTAACTTGGGGTTGAGCAGTGGTTAATAATTGCGGTTTTACCTTCAATCTTTCTTGCAATCCGATAAAAGTGCTAATGGGAATCCCTAAACTCAACCCTAACTGAATTTCCGTTACCCCTGCTGTTTCCGAACTTCCATGAATCCCTATTACTCTCCCCTGGGAGTCTAAGACTGCACCGCCACTCATGCCCCCAAATGTGATGCTGGTATAAACTAATTCATACCCTCCTTCTAAAGAAGCAACACTTTGTAATGTTCCCCCTTGTTGAGTGCTTAAAGGACTTTGGCGGGTTTGTATTAATCCCTCTTCTTTCTCGAGAATTGCACCGCCACTAAACAACCATTTCGAGGGATTGTCGCCAATTTTGGGGAAGCCTGCCGCAAAAACAAAATCACCGGTATTTGGGTTATAATTCGCTATTTCCGCAACGGGATAATTGTCCAGGCTTTCAAACTGAAAAACTGCTAAATCTACCCCTTCCTGCCGGATGATGGTGCTTTTCTCGATGTTTCGAGTTTTGCCGTCGCTGGTGACGACGGTGTAGGTGAAATTGAGACAAGGTTTACTTGCAGCATCTTGACTTTTTTCCTTCTCGCAGAAGACGTGATCGGCGGTTAGGACGGTGTAAATATTCCCTTCTTTAGCGATAATGACACCGCTACCGTTTCCACCGCTCGTACTATCGATCCGGACGGTGAAACCCTTGGCTTTTGTTTCTAATTCGGCGATATAGCCAGTATAGGCGGTGGTTTCTATATCGGGGTTCACCGGCGGTAGAGGTAGGTTATAGGCGCTGAGGATTTCGGGACGGATGTAGGTTAATAGGGTATTGATGGAAATGCCCCAGTTAACCGCTCTCATCTGTTGGATTTCTGCGTCTGTGGGTTTCGTACCGTCTTCGTAGATGTAGTTAGAGAGAATCGGATGGGCCGATCGCCCGTTAATGCCGATTAACTCCCCATCAACAAAAATGCCGCCGCCACTCATTCCCTGCACGATATCGCCACTATAACCGACGCTGTAGCCATCCCGGAGGGGTCGATCGCTCACCTGTTCGAGGGTTCCCTTTGTCGTCCGATACTGTCCCGTTTCGGCAACATATCCCGCGGCCACCACTTCTAAACCGATCCTGTCTTGATTGGGGGTAAACTCCGCGATGGTGGCGATCGCATAGTCCCGGGTATCGCTAAACTCCAGCAGGGCGAGATCTTGATTCTCCGATAGGGAATTGGGGACAATGCGGGCCGCACGGCTGTGGCCGTCGTAAGTTTGTACCTGTAGGGTTTTCGTGTTGCGGGTAACGTGGGCGTTGGTTAGGATAAGGTAATTATCGCCTTTTTTAGCGATAATCGTCCCCGATCCCCGATTTGTCTCGCTAGTAATCCGAACGGTGACTCGTTGTAGGAATTGCTCTTCGGTAAGCTCCCGATCGCCCTGTGCCGTCAGAATGGGATGATTAGAAATATTTCCGGCAGCCGGGGTGATAAGGGTTAACCCGGGTTGAGGCAGTAGGGAGAAAAGAAGGATGAGGGCGATCGAAGGTTTGATCATGGCTGTTACCTAGAGTTTGCTGAATAAATGTGAAATGTAGGCAAGGTAAGAGTTTTGTCGTTTTTCTCGTGAAACAGGTGCAAGATTTTGAGAGAATCGTGCTTCAAAACCTTGCGTCTTCATCGGCCCGGGTCCTGTAGGGGCGAAGCATTCGGGCAATAACCTATCGGTGAAACCGGAGATTTTCTATCCGAATGCTTCGCCCGTACTTTTTCAGCAAGCCTTACCTTGCTATTTTAAGTAGTAAGAACGAAGAAAAAAGAAGATACCGGAGGTGGTGAGAATTGCGATCGCTGGGGGGATAATCGGAACCCAGAGACCGAAATAACTAAAGAGAAGCCAACCGATACCAGTAAGGGAAATCACAGCGATCGCCACTGTCAAAAGTATCGTTTTTACCCGAAGAAAACGCCACGTTAATAATCCCCCCACCAGGGACCAACCCAACACCCAGAAAGCCTCCTGTAGGGGATTCCAAAAAGCGATCGAGGTACGTTTTCCTGTCATTGTATCGAGAATTTGACTGACTGCGTGCGCGTGCAAATAAACCCCCGGAATTGCTTCCGATGGGTTGCGACTAAAGGGGGTTAAAAAATCATCGATCCCGGGTTCTGTTACTCCAATCAGGACAATTTTTTCCCGGACTGATTCGGAATTAAAACCCGGATCTAAAACCTGTCGGAGAGATTTTTTCGGAGCAATTTTGATGATTGCATCGATGCCATTATCGGCGATTCGACGGTAAGCGAGCATAACTTGACGGCCGGATCGGGTATCGGATTGACTGGTTCTGTAGGGGCCGCGGTTGGATTGTAGCCAGTCACCGAGATGAGTATCCCCGATATTAATTTCTAGAATTCCCCGCTCCAGTTTATTGCAGTCAAAATCTTGATTCTGGGATTCTAGATATCGTTTGGCAATTAGGAGACTAAAACTAGGAGCATAATCTTTAAAATTACAGGACATTGAGTCAACTTTGGCCAAAGAATCCGGGGGAAGACAGGGAGAGGTGCGATCGAGTTTTGCCTGATATAAAAAACGACGAATTCGGGGAACTCCGGCAATGGTTTCGTCTGGGACTATGTTACTAAAACCACTCTGATTTTTTGGCAGTTCCGGTGGTGGGGGAAATCCGTCCGGTTGCGGGTAATTATTAAACTTACAAATCGAGATAAAATTAGGAGTATTTTGTAATTGTTTGGCTAGGGGTGGATAATCTTGACTGGCAGCGATGGGACGGAGGATATCTAAGGCGATAATTTGCGGTTCGTAGGGCAGTAATTTATTTAAAAGCTGCGATAATGCTTCTCCTGCGAGGGAACGTTTTTGATCGCTTCCGGGTATTGTTGGTCTTTTCATCCCCATGCGATCTTGATAGGCCCAATCTTGGCGATCGATGGTAATAATTAATAATCTTTCATCGGGTTTATCTTTGGGTTTTAGTTGCATCAGACGATCATAAATATTTAATTCTAAGGGTTCTAAAATTCCTGTTTCTCTTATTGCCAAGACTGTCATCGTTACGGCTAAACCTAAACCGAAAGTTAGAGCAAATCGTCGCCAATTTTGTTGTTTTTTAGGGGAGTTACTAAAACTATGCCAAGTGGGGGGTTCTTCGGTGGGATTGGGGCAAACTACGGGCAACCAACTGGCACAGGGATAGTCTTTTTCCCAGTCATCGTGCAGATTTTTTTGGGCTTCATGTACGGCGCTATAGAGAGATTTATTATTGGTAAAAGCGGTTAAAAAGTATTGCAGAAATTTGGGAGAAACGGGATCGGGTAATTTCTCGCGCATAAAGATTAGATGGGGTAATGCCATCCCTTTTTCCCGGGATAGTTGTTGTGCCAAACCAATACCATCACAGGAGTTAAATATCGCTAACTTTAACCCGTTTTTAGTGGCTTCTCCCAGGGAAAAGCTAAAATCAGCTATCTTTAATTTATGAGTTTCTGTTAGTTGAATTTCGCAATCTTGACCATCTTCTGTACTGGCACTATGACCGCTAAAAAAGAGGATATTCCAAGTTTCTTGACGCAATAACTGATTTAATTTTTGCGGGTGAGGGGCTTTTTCCCAGATAATTTCTGCTCCTGCTTTTCCCGCAATATCGTCTAAAGTTTTGCGATCTTCTTCGAGAAATCTTAAGTCGGTGGCATAGCCTAAAATGGCTAAAATCCGAATTTTTTCATGATTTCTTAATTGTCTGGCTAGGGTATCGTATTCCGAGACAATAATGGCTATATCTGCGCCAGTATTTTGGAGGATTTCCCATTTTTCCCAGGGGAATCTTTGCAGCCAGATATTATCGGTTTGTAACCAGATACGAAAGTTATTACCAGAGCGCAGAATTGCGGTTTTGATCGGTTCAAATTCTGGGCTATTATTCAACCATTTGTTTAAGTGATCCTCAAATAATTTGGCTTTTTCTTGGCAGTTTTTAAAAACTAAACTCTGCTGAGAACTATTGGTAATTTGTTGGGGATTGCTATCTTTTAAGACTTTAAAAAATCCCTCTAATTCACTATAGTGACGTTGCCATTGACGGTAAAGAGTTAATAACTCTAAATTAGCTGGTAGCCTTGCTTTGATCACAGTTTGGGGACGAGAATTAAGATCGGGACGAATTTCTAATTTTACTTTAAATCCCCGATCGAATGTGCCATCTAGTTCGAGAGTTAAGAGTTTAATCATTAAGTTTTTCCTCGCTTATACTTGTAAATATTCGGTTACTCTTGCCGATTCTAAAGCCACTTCAATAAAGAATTTATCCCCCAATTCAGCATCAAATCGATAACGAATAAATTCATCGTTATCTGTGGCAATTACTTCTCGAAAAACCTGACCATTTTCGGTGAGAATAGTTAATTTTAAATGGGGGGGTAAAGTGCTTGTTTCTCCCGTGGGGTAAACAGTCGCTTGCAGGCTAAATATTTCTTCAATTTTAGCGATAGTAATCATCAAAGCGAGGGAATTTCCCAGTAATTCTACTCCTAAATCTTTGATGCGTTTAATTTCTGTATTTTTGAAAGCTGGAACCAGTGACAGTGAGCTAAAATCGAGGATACTTTGCCAATCAATGGGGAAATTATCAGTAAACCAATTGGTTAACTTGACGGGGGATTTTTGCCGACGGTTAATTAAAATTTTTCTCCAGTTACTATTGACGATTACTGCTGCCCATTCTTGAAAAGCAATAGCTTTTCTGGGAAAGATTAACTGAGGATTAGCTAAGATGTCTAGTAAGGTTGTCAATCTATCTAAAGATAGTTTTTCCTCCATCTTTTCCGGTTCAATCCTCACTGGTTGTAATTGACACTCTCCCCATAAATCCAAAGAATCTGATCCTGATTGCAGTTGATTTCTCGGTAGAGAGTAGTTAAGATTACGCTTAATATATTGTCCTTTTTCCTTAATATCTTTATGGGTAGTATAACCCCAAATTCTCAGATGACTTTCGGCAGTGTTTACCTGTACCGCTAGATAATAATCACCAATTAATTGAGGAATATCTACCCATTCTTGAGGAATTTCGATCGCTTCTAGATCCAGAGTTTCGCTGGCAATAACTATTACTGACTTTTCGCCTAATTTAACGGTAAAACCATTAACTCCTAGTTGCCAGAAATCCTCTTGATTTTCTACTAAGCTAACCCCAGGCATCCCTGACTGTAGATAGTTAAAAATAACTTGTTGACAGAGATAATTAATATAAAATCTCTGACGAATACTGGCATCAGTAAAACTGGCACTTTTTGCCCAACTTATCTCTTGAATATCGGCGGGTATTTCTAGCCAAATGCTATCAGGAGTTAGTTCTAACCAATCATTAACCATAATTAATCCTCCTGAGTTGTTGCGCTGGTTTGATAGTAGTATGTTAGCCATGGTTCTATTGCCTTACTAATAACTTCTCTATCGTGGGACTGGGAAGGAATATGCAGGTTTTCGGTGGCCCAGGGTAAAAACTTTTTAGCGAGGTGACGATAAACTTTATCCAGTTCCCTAGAAACCTGATATTGTTTGATAACCACCGTGGTGATTTCTGTAATCTTAGCGGCAATTGCCACTTGTCCCAACCCTGAACCATAAGTCATCTCTAGAATTAACTGAATTTGCGGATGCAGTTTTACCTGTTGCGGCTGCTGACAAATCTGTTGAATTTCTGCCCGCAACCAAGCTAGAATTTTTTGGTGGTTTTGTTGCGACTCGCGAAAATTTTCCGCCGCTTCTAATTGCTGCCAAGGGGTATCATGGAGAGTATCTTCGATCATTTCCTCCCTCGTGCTACTTTCCTCACCCCCTAAAGGTTGCTGTAGAGAAATTGTTTTTCCTTGGGGAAATAAATAATCAAAAATAGCTTGTCCCGCATCCTCTAACCATCGGTTAATTGTCGCAGAACTGATTTTGATGGTAGAGTGGCTATCCGAGTTATAAGCAGCGGCGATTTTTTGCCAGATTTCTGGACTAGGTTCCTGAATTTTACCATCGGTTTTTATTTTTGCCTGGGCATAAATTTCTTTATAGTAATCCCAAGCTAAAAGGTAATTTTCGAGAGTTTCTCCCACTAATCCCCTCGCCTGGAGAGCTTGGCTGAGACGCGCTCCGGTAGAATTAAGTAGTAGGCTCCAAGTATTATGGCCGAATGCTTGACTAATCTGACGGATGCGATCGATTAAGCGATATTTAATCCTCTGAGTGGCAAAATTATCGAAGCGAGTGGAGAATAAAGGCTTAAAGTCAGCTAAGATAGCCTCAAAACCAAGAATTCCTTCGTTAAAGTAGTCTTCGATCTGATAATCTAGTTTAGCTTGATATTTTTGATAGATTTCGGCAGCAGCCCAGTAGCAAGGTTCCTGTAAATAAGCGTATAAATGCCCACGAAAAAGATGATTTTGGGAACCGTGATTCTGATACTGTTGGTGAAAGAATAGAGACCAATATTCCTCGGACTCGACATTAGGATCGATTGGGCCATAGCTTTCCATGTTACGACGCAAACGCCGATCGCAATTCCATTCTGTCCTATTTTGCTGCAAAACTAAAAAGCAACAAAACTTCTCCAGCAAAGTCTCTCGTTTTTTCATCTAGCTAGTCCCCGTGGAGGTCAACTAAACTCTCTATCGTTCCACTTGCAGCTTTTATGCAGTATTTTGGCATTTTGTTACAAATTGATCATACTCGGTCTAGGAGAGTCACATTGACATACTCCCCAACCCCCAACAGCTAACCCCCATGGCGGACCAGAACGGGCATATTAAAAAAAAACCTGTCCACTGTTCCTGAGAAACGTTAACATAAGTTAACAACCCCTTAACAACCGATAAGATCATCCCCAATTTATCAGGAGTTCGACAGCGTGAACAAAAACGGTAATAACAAAAAATGGCGCAATGCGGGACTATATGCCCTATTGTTAATCGTAGTCCTTGCCTTGGCCTCAGCTTTCTTCGATCGCCAGCCAGCAGTGCAACAAACTTGGAAGTATAGTGAATTTTTACAGGAAGTACGGGAAGGTAAAGTAGAAACCGTGCGCTTAAGTGCCGACCGGCAACGAGCGATCGTACCCACCCAAGACGGTACGAATGTATTGGTTAACCTGCCCAACGATCCGCAATTAATCAACATTTTGGCAGAAAATAACGTTGATATTGCCGTACTGCCCCAAAGAGAAGAAGGAGTATGGGTAAGAGCCTTCAGTAGCCTCTTTTTCCCCATTTTGCTTCTTGTTGGTCTATTTTTCTTGCTCCGTCGCGCCCAAAGTGGCCCCGGTTCCCAAGCGATGAACTTCGGCAAATCGAAAGCAAGAGTACAGATGGAACCCCAAACCCAGGTTACTTTCGGTGATGTGGCCGGGATTGAAGGGGCAAAATTAGAATTAAACGAAGTAGTGGACTTCCTGAAAAATGCCGATCGCTTCACGGCAATTGGGGCAAAAATCCCCAAAGGAGTCCTTTTAGTCGGTCCTCCGGGGACTGGTAAAACCCTACTCGCTCGCGCAGTAGCTGGAGAAGCAGGAGTCCCGTTTTTTAGCATTTCCGGTTCGGAATTTGTGGAAATGTTCGTCGGGGTGGGTGCTTCTCGCGTCCGCGACCTATTTGAACAAGCGAAAGCGAATGCACCTTGTATAGTTTTTATCGATGAGATTGATGCTGTCGGTCGTCAACGGGGTGCCGGTTTAGGGGGTGGTAACGATGAACGGGAACAAACCCTCAACCAATTATTAACGGAAATGGACGGTTTTGAAGGTAACACAGGTATTATCATTATCGCCGCCACTAACCGTCCTGATGTGCTGGATGCCGCTTTATTACGTCCGGGTCGTTTCGATCGCCAAGTGGTGGTAGATCGTCCCGATTACGCTGGCCGTAAGGAAATCCTTAATGTCCACTCCAGAGGCAAAACTTTGGCCCAAGACGTGGATCTCGATAAAATCGCCCGTCGTACCCCCGGTTTTACCGGTGCCGATCTAGCTAATTTGCTCAACGAAGCCGCAATTTTAGCGGCACGTCGCAATTTAACCGAGATTTCTATGGATGAGATCAACGATGCGATCGATCGTGTCCTGGCAGGTCCTGAGAAGAAAAATCGCGTCATGAGCGAAAAACGCAAAACTTTAGTTGCTTACCATGAAGCTGGTCACGCTTTGGTGGGTGCTTTAATGCCGGATTACGATCCCGTCCAGAAAATTAGTATTATTCCTCGCGGTCGCGCTGGGGGTTTAACTTGGTTCACTCCCAGCGAGGATCGCATGGAATCCGGGTTATATTCTCGCGCTTATCTGCAAAATCAGATGGCTGTAGCTTTGGGGGGTCGTTTAGCTGAAGAAATTATCTTCGGTGAGGAAGAAGTGACTACGGGTGCTTCTAATGACCTGCAACAGGTGGCACGAGTAGCGCGGCAAATGGTCACTCGTTTCGGCATGAGCGATCGCCTGGGACCGGTGGCCTTAGGTCGTCAAAATGGTAATGTTTTCCTAGGTCGTGATATCGCTTCCGATCGAGATTTCTCCGATGAAACTGCGGCAGCTATTGACGAGGAAGTGCGTAACCTAGTGGAACAGGCCTATCGTCGCGCTAAAGAGGTTTTAGTCAATAACCGCGCCATCTTAGACCAGTTAGCGCAAATGTTAGTGGAAAAAGAAACCGTGGACGCAGAGGAGTTGCAAAATATCCTCGCTAATAACGATGTGAAAATGGCGGCTTTAGCTTAAGTTTTGTAACATTTTCTTGACAAACAGCATCCTGATGGGTGCTGTTTTTTTTGATAGCTGTTAATCGGGTGCATCTCAATTTTTGTCAATCCCACACAGAGAAAACGGGTTTCTCGGAGAAACCCGTTTTCTACTCATGTAATTTGGGATTTTTAAGCGGAAACTTTCTCCTAAAGTTGATTCAAGGTAGGGTTGATTCAAGGTAGGGTTGATTCATGAATCAACCCTACCCAAACCCCGAAGCGCATTAGTTTTTCGGTGGGATGCTTACAGATAGCTGCTGATATATCTGTAATAATTTAAGAGTCACTGATAATTAATGTGGGATGTACCCCTGTTAATCAGCTTCACAATACCCAGTTTAAATGCGTCTTAAGTAGGGAGGCACAATTATTTGTAGGATGGGTTAGCGGTAGCGCAACATGAGCGGACGTTGGGTTTCATGCTTCAACCCAACCTACGTTGATCTTATATTTAATTCCACCCACCCACTTAACTTAACAGTCCTGTCTTTTCACTGATTACTGATTACTGATTACTGTTCACTGATTACTGATTACTGATTACTGTTCACTGATTACTGTTCACTGTCATGTAGCGTCGATGACTACTTCCTCTTTACCTATTTTAATTGTTATTTGTGGGGCAACTGCCACGGGAAAATCCAGTTTGGCACTACAATTGGCCGAAAAGTTTAATTCAGTAATTCTCAGTGCCGATTCCCGACAAATCTATCGAGAATTTAATATTGGTACCGCTAAACCTAGCTTAGAAGAATGTCAGCGGATTCCCCATTATCTAATTGATATTTGCGCTCCTCAAGATAATTTTACCCTAGCACAGTACCAAGAACAAGCTGAGGATTTAATCACCACTCTCCACTATTCTCCTCTGTTTTTGGTCGGTGGTACGGGACTTTATATCAAGTCCATTGTCAAAGGTTTAAAAATACCGAGGGTTTCTCCTCAAGCGGATTTAAGACAGCAATTACAAGCTTTAGGACAATCCTATCTTTATCAAATTCTGACCCAGGTAGATGAGGAGGCTGCTAAAAAAATTCATCCCCATGATCAGGTAAGGACTTTACGCGCTTTAGAGGTTTTTTATCTGACAGGAAAACCTATCTCTAGTCAGCAGGGAGAAAATCCTCCCACTTATCCGATTTTACAAATTGGTTTAGATTGTTCCCCAGAAAGTTTAGGCAAGCGGATCACTGTTCGTACTCATCAAATGATCGCCAGGGGATTAGTAGCAGAGGTGCAGAATTTGGGGGATAAATACGGTTGGGATTTGCCACTTTTGCAGACTTTGGGTTATGCAGAGATTAAGCAATATCTGCTCGGGGAAATTTCTTTAGAACAGGCGATCGATCTAATTATCCTCCACACCCGTCAATTTGCCAAACGTCAGCGCACTTGGTTTCGTGCCGATGCTGATATTGTCTGGTTTCCCGTCGATAAAGAAAATTTATTGGAATCGGTGGAACGAAAAATTATTTTGTTTCTTGAGGGGTTGTCAAGGCCCGATATAAAAACACATCATCCTGATTAACGATTAACTGAAAGTTCTCATTTTGATTCAGTTTATTTAAGTGATCATCAATTAGTTCTGGTGAACTAGACCAACCGGGATGACGGCGATCGAGTAGGATGTAATTAAATTGATTTAAATCTAGGGATTGGGAACCTTCGATCGCTAATTTGATCATTTCTCGATGGGTAAGATGGGGGGCAATTCTAGAAGTAGTCAAGACACTCTCACTGGTGGTAATTTGGGTTAGAGCTTTTTGGGTGGCGGACCAAGTATCGAGGGAATTTAAATACAGTGACCAAAAATAGCCGTATTTAGCTAAGGCAAAAAAGGCAATAATTGCCCAAGTAATTATCCATTTAGGCTGCTTCAACCAGTTACTATTATGGGCTAAAGTGGCGATAACCGCTAGAAATAAAAAGGGCAAAATTGGCAGGGAATATTGAGTGGTTAAGTTTTTTTGTGGGGCATGATCTGCTAATAAATTTAAAGCGAGTGCGGGAATAGCGGCAATTATTGGGGCAGAATAGCGCCAGGATAAACCCCAAACTAAGGGAATAATTAATAGGATTAGGTATTCTAGATTATTGCCAGTAAAGATTTTTCCCAAGACAAGATCGGGTTTGAGGAAAAGATTAAAGATAATTGCTGGTAAACTATCTCCTAGATAACTATATCGAGAATCGGCCATTTCAATAACTGCTGATTTTCCTGTCAGGAGAGGAATTAATAACTTCGTGGTGATAATAAACCAAAGAATGCCGCTAATAATAGCAATTATTCCCGAGATTTTTTTCTTTTCCCAGAGAAGTAACCAGATACCGATTCCCAACAATGTTAAAGAGAGAATTGCTTTACAACCGAGAATAACAATGATTCCTAGACAAAATCCCCAGAGATTATTTAATCTTGCCGCTAAAATTGTCCAAAAAATCGCTGGCACTGCGATAACTTCGGGATGAAAATCAAAGAGATTAACATTAAAAATTAGGGGATAGAGCAGATAAACTAAGGCTAATGTATAAGCTTGTTTTTCTTTTAATCCCGCTTCTATTGCCAATTGCCAGAGGGGAAAAGCACCAAGAGAAAGGGAAAAAGCTTGTAAGAAAAGCAGCCAATAAACGCTAGGATAAATTTTATAAAGTAAGGCTATAGGATAGAGAATAAAAGCGATGTGATCGCCTAAAATATGGTAGTCAACAAAAGATATAATCGGTGGTTTACCTTGAGAAATTAGGTAAACTCCTTGATCGAACCAACCAAGATCGAGAGCATTAGATTGAAATAAAATATGTCTGATAGCACTGCAAACAAACAGGATTATTGTCGCGCAACCAATTAACCAAAATAAATCATTTTTTTTGTACATAATCATTAAGTTTTACTGGGATTTTTCGGGGTTATTACGACAATACTGCCAGGTATGTATAAAATAGGCAGCAACTTCAGTAAACCATGTTTTAAAAATATTTCTGTTCTCACTGGTGACGATAACCCCATTAATAAAATCTTGCCATTGGGGATCATTAGCGGGAAGAATGAAACCATAATAATCACAATTTAAAGGATTGCGCGGGATAAGTTTATAATCTTTTTCTAAGGACAAACCGAGAATGACAGCTTCTCCAATTAGCAGAATGCCATCACTAGCAAAAGCATCTATTCTATTCCTTCTTAAACTTTGGATACCCCGCAGTCTTCCCGTCACTCCTTGAAATTCTTGATAGGTAGCAAGAGGATATTTTTGTCTTAATAATTCTTGAGTGCTGGTATCTCGCAAAACTCCAATACTTATACCTTCTAAGGACGAAGAAAAGTTAAAATTCTTCTGATTATCACTCCTCACTAAAAACTGAGTTCCAGTGACAAAAAAAGGACGAGAAAAACTGACACCATCAGGTATATTTTTTCTGATACTATTGGGACCACACTCGAAATCAACCGTTTTATTTTCCAATAACTGGAAGCGATTAAATAAAGTTGATTTATAAATTTTGACACTGATGATCTGGAGGTTTAATTTATGCTTTAGTTCCCCTCTGAGCAATTGGATAAAATCTAAGCATAATCCCTGCAAATTATTATTACTATCTCGATAGCCAAAAGGAATGGCATCTTCTCTCATAGCTACTTCTAATAATCCCGTGCGTTTAATTTTTTCTAGAACCGTTTCAGACTTAGCTGGGAGGGGAGCAAAAAAATTAGATAAAATAACGAGAGTAAGAATGATTAATTTCATGACTTTTGCCGAGATTATTTAAGATTTGTTATGACCGTGATCCCATTTATCTAAAATGTCTTTGAATAATAATTCATCTAACCATGTCTTTACTACCACTGTCAAAGGTAAAGCCAATAATAAACCTAAGATGCCAAATATTTGAGCGAAGAAAATTTGAGCGATTAGGGTAATTGCTGGTAGTAAAGATACCTGTTTAGCCATGACAGTTGGTGTCAGCAAATAACTTTCGACATTTTGGATAATAAAATAGAGAATCAGAATAGCGACAATTTTCCAAGGTGCATCGATAACAGCAATTAGAATGGGAAAAATCACACTAGCAGTCGGTCCGATATTAGGGATAAAATTGAGCAATCCGGCTAGGATAGCATGAACGAGAACTAGATTAATTTGTAGAAGCAAAAGACCGAAACCACTGAATAATCCCACCATAGTTGAACTAATGGCAATTCCCAACAACCAATTACCTAAACCCGCTTCCGATAGGGTAAGAATTTCCTCGGCACGACGACGATAGAAGTTAGGAAATAATTTTAAGAAAGCTTGTCGATAGGGTTGGGGGTTAGCTAACAGCATAATTGCTAACACCAGCACGAATAATAATTGCAAAATTGCCGCCACTGAGTTAGAAAAGAAGGTAAAAAAGTTACTAAAAACAAAGGTTCCTAAAGGTTGTAACTGCTGGAATAAATCAGTTAAATTAGGCAGCGATGGCAACCAATCAAATTGAAATTGTTGTCGCCATCGAATCGAGTTATTGCGGACTAAATCCCAAGCTTGCGGTAAAAGTTCAATTAATTTTTGAAACTGTTCGATAAAGGGGGGAACGATAATTACAAAAAATAAAATCACAATTGCTAGACTCGTCAGCAGGGTAATTAAAATAGCCAAACCCCTTTTAATCCCCAATCTCTGCAATCCTTTCACACATCTATTTAAGGCTACGGTAAACACGATCGCCATAAAAATCAATAATAACAGCTGTCGAATCTGCCACAATACATACAGAGCCATTATTAAACAGATAAACCCCAACCACTGACCAAATTTCACAACCTTGATTTATCCTATCGGGACAAGTTTTATCATACAGCAGTCGGGAGGCGGTCGGCGGTCGGCAGGTTTTAGGTGTTGGGGTTTTGGGGTGTTGGGGTTTTGGGGTTTTAGTTCAATTTCCCCACTTCCACACCTCCCCATCTCCCCACCTCCCCATCTCCCCCCGCAACGCGCACGAAGTGGTCTCCCTATCTCCCCACCTCCCTATCTCCCCACTTCCCCACCTCCCCACTTCCCTATCTCCCCACAGCAAAAATTAAGTTTTGTATCAAAAATTTGCTAATTTTGCTGTTATCTGCTACACAGTTACACCACAAAACAGGATAGAAAAACGAGATTTTCTTAATTACCAGACATTTTCTCAAATTTTATGGCAACTCTCCCAGAGTCAAATTATCCTGAAAGAAATCCTCTCCTAAAAAATCCGACAAGACTCAGAGAAATTGTAGCCATTAATGCTTTTATCCTTGTATTAGGACTTCGATAATGAAAGAATTGGAGCGATACTATAAAGTTTTAGGGTTAGATCATGGGGCATCTCTCGACGAGATCAATCAAGCCTACAAAGATTTGGTGTTTATTTGGCATCCCGATCGCATTCCCAAAGATAATCAGCGTCTTTTGGAAAAAGCCACGGCTAAACTGCAAGAAATTAACCAAGCTAGGGAACAATTGCGGCAAATTCATCAAAATTCTCCTAAACGCTCCAATTCCGCCCCTAAAACTGAAAAACAGCCCGCCCACGCCTATAAAACTGCGTCCCCCTATCAGCCTCACCCTAGCCAACCCGGCCAAAATTCACAAACCCACAGTCAACAAACCCACAGTCAACAAACCCATAGTCAACACAGCCACTCCCAGAATAACCATCAGGTTCACAATCATGGCGCCTGGCGCCCTCACTATCGGGATTTAAACGGAGCCGATTTACAGGGAGCTAACCTGAAAGAAAAAGATCTCTCTAGTCGCAGTCTCATCGGGGCTGATTTAAGCCATGCCGACTTAAGCGATAGCTTCCTGCACAAAATTAACCTAGAAAAAGCTAATCTGTACAAAGCTAATCTTTTTCGCGCCAATCTCCTCGAAGCTAACCTTAAGGGCGCAAATTTACAGGAAGCCAATCTCATCGGGGCGGATTTAAGCGGGGCGGATCTGTCGGCGGCAGATTTACGCGGGGCAAAAATTGGCTTTGGTAAGCGTATTATGGTGAAATTAACTGGAGCAATTTTAACAGGAACAATTCTCCCCGATGGTTCGATTCATCAATGAATAACCTCCTGCTAATTTTGATATTTTTTTAATAGGAACTATCACCCGATGGGCATTTATTACACAATCGCTGCTGTTTTCCTAGGAATGCAATTAGCCACAGGAGAAAATTTATCGGCGGCAAACCCTGATTTTCTCCAGCTGCAGAAAGCTTTAGAAAAACACAATTTCATCGTCAAAATTGCCCCGCCACCAGTGCGAGGAGCCTACGGTTTATTTGATAGTAAAACTAGAATTATTTGGATTCATCCCCTAGTTTTTGACTTAGGTATTGCCCGACCAACATTAATTCATGAAGCTGTCCATGCCGCTCAACTTTGTCATGGAGGCAAAACAGTTAAAGCTCTTAATTTAGCCATAGAACCACCAGCAATGACCAGAAGATTTTTTATGAATTATCAGGGTTTTAGCAGACAAATCGAAGCCGAAGCCTATACTATTCAAGTTCAGCCCGATGGTCTGGATTTAGTTATTTCTTTACTGCAAAAATATTGTCCTTAGAAAACCTGTTAATAAATCTACCAATCTCGTTCTAATTCTTCGGCCACACGACGATAATCGGCGCTGGCTTCTTGGGCATTTTTACCGCGCCAATTGGTAATAGCAACCCCGTCTAAAACGGCTTTTTCGTGGGCCTTATAATTTCTGACAAAAGCATGACAGGCAGGAATACCTAATTCTAATAAAGTATTTTGTGCTTCCAAAGTTTCCTTAAGACTACGGGAATCCACTTTCGTTAACAAAACCCGATAGGCAATTCCTAGGGGTTTAACTGCCGTGCGTACCGTGTCAATTAAAGCCATTAAATCCATCGGTGCGGGAGGAGTCGGTAAAATTAAATAATCTGATTCTGCTATTACTGCCGTAAGTAATTCGGAGCGCAAAGCTGGTGGTGTGTCAATCACGATCAGATCGTACTCGATAATTTGACGCAATTCTCCTAATTTCTCGGTATTAATTTGCTTGGCTAAATCAAATACCATACCCGCTTGATTTCTTTCTACCCACCAAGTGGAGGAACCCTGCGGATCCGCATCCACCAGCAAAACACGCTGATTCTCCCCCCAAATTGCCGCTAAATTGACCGCAGTTGTGGTTTTACCCACACCACCTTTACCATTGACAACAGCGAGGATTTTTGGGCTATTAGGCTTTAATTGCGAGGTCATTTTCAGTTATCAGTTATCAGTTATCAGTTAAGTAAGTAGGCGTTAAAAGTTATCGGATGCCCCTCTTATTAAGGGGGGATCCCCCCGCCTACCGGCACCCCCCTTATCAAGGGGGGCAGGGGGGATCGAACCTAAAATCTATCTTCAATTTAATTATAACCAGCTACTTATCAGTTACCAGTTATCAGTTATCAGATTTGAGTTTTAAGTTCACTGTTTACTGTTTACTGATTACTGTTTACTGATCACTGAAAAAAAGCTCCCCACTGATTACTGTTTACTGATTACTGATCACTGAATATAACTAACCAGAAAGTTTTTGATCTAAGATTTGGCTAGTTAATTTAGGATCGGCTTTACCGCCGCTTTTTTTCATGACTTGACCGACAAAAAATCCCTTAAGATTGGTTTTACCCGCCCGGAATTTTTCTAACTCGCTTGGATGGGAGGCGATAATTTCCTCGATCAGTTTTTCGATCGCAGAAGTGTCAGAAATTTGTATTAATCCTTTCTTTTCCACCAGCGCTTTCGGTGAACCGCCTTCGGTGAGAAGTTCGGGTAAAATTTCCTTAGCAATTTTGCCACTAATTGTTCCGGTTTCAATCAGTTTAACTAATTCGGCTAAGTCTGACGCTTGCAGGGCGATTTCTGTGATCGTCAGCTTATTATTATTCAAATAAGCGGCGATATCTTGACTGATCCAGTTAGCGACTAATTTCGCATTGGCCCCCGCAATTACAGCAGTTTCAAAATATTCGGCCACGGTGCGATCATCGGTTAAAACCCTGGCATCGTAGGCGGAAAGACCAAATTCTTCTTCATAACGACGACGTTTACGAGCGGGTAATTCCGGTAATTCTTCCGCCCAAGCTTTTAACTGTTCGGGGGAGACTTCTAGGGGGGGTAAATCCGGTTCGGGAAAATAGCGATAATCGCTAGAACCTTCTTTTTTCCGCATACTAATCGTCCGTTGAGTAGCTTCTTCCCAAAGACGGGTTTCCTGTACGATCAGTTCGCCATTTTTGATCGCTTCAATTTGTCGATCGATCTCGTATTCTATGGCTTTTTGGATAGCACTAAAGGAGTTCATATTTTTAATTTCTACCTTAGTCCCGAACTTTTTAGTGCCTTTTTTACGAACGGAAATATTGACATCGCAGCGCAGGGAACCTTCCTGCATATTGCCGTCACTGATGCCGAGATAACGCACTAAACGCCGTAATTCTTGGGCATATTCCGCCGCTTCGGCCCCAGTGCGTAAATCCGGTTCCGAGACAATTTCTAATAATGGTACACCTGTACGATTAAAATCCACGAGGGAATGGGTGGAACCGGAGAGACGTTCGCTGCCAGCATGAACCAGTTTTCCCGCGTCTTCTTCCATGTGCAGACGGGTAATGCCGATAATTTTGCGGCTAACTTCCTTAGTTTTTTTATCGACGATCTCGATTTCTAGTTGACCCTGTTCGACAATAGGGAGATCATACTGGGAAATTTGATAATTTTTCGGCAGGTCGGGATAAAAATACTGTTTGCGATCGAATTTGCTATGAGGTGTGATTTTACCGTCGATAGCTAATCCCAGTTTAACGGCACTGGCCAGGACTTCTTGGTTAAGGACGGGTAATACCCCCGGATAACCCAAACAGACGGGACAGACGTTAGTATTGGGGGGACTATCGAAGTTGGTGGGACAGGGACAAAATATCTTGCTTTTGGTGTTGAGTTGACAGTGGGTTTCTAAACCGATAATTGCTTCGTATTCAGTGGCAGACATATTTTCTCGCTCTAGCCGACACAGGAATGATCTGTTTAATCATTATAGTCGCGATTCAGGAGCATTCCCTCCCTTCACAAAACTTAATAATGTAGTTACTAATAACTTTCTGCACCTTTAATATAGCTCAAAAAAGATAATTTATTCAACCAATCTCCGCATTATTTTTAATAATATCAAAGGCATAAGACAGGGAAGACTATCGATAATTTTTCACCGATAAACCTAGATTTTCTAGTATCCACCACCGACCACAGAAAACGAAACCTAAAACTTTCCACCTCACCGTTAAGATAACCGACATAAATCGTAGCAAAAATTAACTTCTAGAGACGGGATATTTGCTTAGTATAGAAACAGAGAGATTATACCTGAGAACTGACACCATAACCAGCCAAAAGCAATATAAGCGGCGAAAGTGAGCATTTTCTAGGCAAGTATTGCCTTAGTAAGTAGGTGGGTGGAATTAAATATAAGATGAACGTAGGTTGGGTTGAAGCATGAAACCCAACGCCCGCATGGGTTACGCTACCGCTAACCCATCCTACAAATAATTGTGCTTCCCTACTTAATTGACGATTTTTACTTTTTACTCAATTTTATGTCTTTAACTCTCTCAGAACAACTCAAGCGAGAACAATTATCCTATCCCCAAACTCTCCTCCATCATCTGCAAAGGTTACGGCATTTTGTGACAGTGGAAGGAGAGGAGAAATTGCAGCAGTGGAAAAACCTCATTGAAAAGGAGAATTTTCAACCTAGCACCCGTAATTTAGCCTATTATCTCGCCCTGAGACAAGAAGATATCCGGGATTTACAATTAGCTTTAATGCCCTGGGGATTATCTTCCCTAGGCCGGATTGAATCGAAAGTTTTACCGACTCTCGATGCGGTAATTGCCACTTTAGGGGCGGTTTGTCATCAAGAAGCCTCATTATTACCCAAACATCCCCCTTTAGAGGCATTTTTCCAAGGAGATCAACTTTTAGCTTCCCATAGCGCGGAAGTTTTCGGTCTGCCTTCCCCCCGGCGTCGGGTGCGAATTATGGTGACAATGCCGACGGAGGCGGCAACCGACCCCGATTTTATCGCTCAATTACTGCGTTGCGGGATGGACTGTATTCGCATTAATTGCGCCCATGATAGCCCGAAAGAGTGGCAGGGAATGATCGAAAATCTGCGCGAGGCGGTCAAAAATCCCGAAAATTTAGTCAATGGACATACCTGTAAAGTTTATATGGACTTAGCGGGCCCAAAAATCCGTTTAGAACAGATTTTAGCCCCCCAGTCCCAAACCAGACTATATCAAGGGGATTTTCTCCTCTTAACCACCCAACCCCCCCACACTGCCCATCCTCAGTATTTTCAGGCTAATTGTTCCCAACCGGAAATTATTCCCCAAATTCCCGTCGGGGCGAAAGTTTGGATTGATGATGGTCATATCGGGGCTGAAGTTATTGCCATAATGCCAGAAGGTCTCTTACTAAAAATTACCCACGCCAGGGAGAAAGGGGAAAAACTCAAAGCAGATAAGGGCCTAAATTTCCCCGATACCGTCTTAAATATCGATCCTTTGACCGCAAAAGACCGGCAAGATTTAGATTTTATTGCCCAAAATGCCGATATTATCGGTTACTCTTTTGTGCAAAAAGCCAGCGATATCGAGACACTACAGCTAGAGTTACAAAGTCGTTTGGGGGATGCTTGGCGACAAAAAGCAATCGTGGCCAAAATAGAAACACCTTTAGCCGTGAAAAATCTTCCCGAATTAATCATCCATGCCGCCGGTAAACAACCTTTTGGGGTGATGATTGCCCGGGGTGATTTGGCCGTAGAAATTGGCTATCAAAGACTCGCAGAAATTCAAGAGGAAATTCTCTGGTTATGCGAAGCAGCCCATATTCCGGTAATTTGGGCCACCCAAGTCCTAGAAAATCTGGTCAAGAAAAGTATTCCTTCCCGGGCCGAGATTACCGATGCCGCTATGGCCGAAAGAGCCGAATGTGTCATGCTTAATAAGGGGGAATATATCCGGGAAGCGGTGACAATTCTCGATGATGTTTTACAAAGAATGCAGAGCCACCAAGCGAAAAAAACGCCCCAATTACGCGCTCTCCATTCTTGGGTTTAAGCAGTTATCAGTTTTCAGTTATCAGTTATCAGTTATCAGTTATCAGTTATCAGTTATCAATTATCAGTTATTAGTTTTCAGATTTGAGTTATTAGTTCACTGTTTACTGATCACTGTTTACTGATCACTGAAAAAACTTCCCACTCCCCCACACCTTTTAAACAGGATTGAGAATCAGAGGCAAATTAACGCATATTATTGACCGCACCACTAACCAAACCAGCGCTAACATAGCGACCATAACCATCAAGACGGTTTTGTTGAGCGATTCGAGAGGGATTATTGACGAGATCGGCAACTCCCACACCCATCATCACCACGGAGATAACTGCGATTAAGTAGTTACGGACAAAAGTTTGATTTTGGTGGTTGGCTAACATGGTTGTCACCTCTCTTTCCTGTCGATAACCTTAGAATACGAGAGGGTTTGGGGTGATGTCAGTCCCATAATTCCGGGTGACAGAAGTGGAAAAAAGTGGAATCCACAGATAAGCTATGATTTTTTGTCGATTAGAATCGGTAAATAGGGAATCGGGAACAGGAAAAGGGCAATATTCGTCGCTTATATGGTTAAATAATCAGTAAATTGCCTAAAAACTGACATATTCTCCAGAATATGACCCTAGAAACAGCGATTATGACCATAAAATTTTTCTGGCCTTTAGTTTTAGGATTATCTATTGTTATTATTGACAAGGGGCAATATCTGAGAGCAGAAACGGTAACTTTGAGCGCCAGTCAACGGCAACAACTGCGATCGCTAGATGCTAAGATTATTTTACCTAACTATATCCCTCCCGGATTTCGGGCCAGCGAGATTAAAATCCTCGCAGAAGAGGGGAATGGATACGCAGTCCTCTTTGAAAATGCCGAGAATAGCTGTTTTTTGGTGGAAGGAATCGAAAACGCCAGGGGCGATGATGGTTTAGAATTAGAGGGAACCCTAGCGCTCAATTCCCCACTATTTGGAGAAGGATACTGGCTCAATTATGGTACACCCAAAGACTCGGAATTAAGGCAACAATTCCCCGAACCCGATTTGTATTCCGATTGGATGAAAATGGGAGAATATTTTTATCGTCTCAGTGGGGCATTAATTGCCCGGGAGGAGTATGATTATCCTAATTGCCGTCAAGATATTTCCCCATCGGAAGCGGTTAAAATAATCGAATCTTTCGGAGATAACAATTAAATTGAATTTATCTACAGTCATTTCTGATCTACAACAAAAAGGCAAGGAGCGGTTAGCTTGGTCTGATTTTTGCTGGTTAGGATTAGTAATAATTTTGGGACTGGTTATTAGGTTAACACAATTAACTAGCAAACCTCCCTGGACGGATGAATTTGCCACTATGGTTTTTAGTATTGGCAATAATTACCAGATAGTGCCGTTAAATCAAATAATTTCCCTAGACACTTTATTAGCACCTCTCCAGAGCAACCATCAGGCAACTATTGCCGATGTAATTAAATTAGTTATTCAGGAGGACAATCATCCACCTTTATATTTTATTCTCGCCTATCTCTGGAATAAATTATTCTTTGATCGGGGAGAATATGTATCTTTAGCAGGAATGCGATCGCTGGCAGTTTTTTGGGGAGTTATTTCGATTCCTTTAATTTATTTTATCAGTAAATTGGTCTTTAAATCAGGCTCGATCGCTTTTCTGTCGGCGATTTTAATGGCGGTTTCTCCCTACGCGGTTTTTATCTCCCAAGAAGCGCGTCATTATACTTTAGCGGTTGTATTTGTCCTCATATCTTTAGGCTGTTTTCTTAAGGCAAGCGGCCAAATTATCGACCATAAGAGAATATCCCATACTTTGGTTTTTTTCTGGTTAATTGTCAACTGTCTAGGGTTATTAGTCCACTATTTTTTTAGTTTAACTATCCTCGCAGAAGCGATAACTTTATTATTGATTTTATTCAAGCAAATCAAACAAAAAAACTTTTGGATAACTAATTGGTGGCGTTTAAGTTTAGTTTTTTTAGGTAACTTGAGCTTTATTATTATTTGGTTTATCACTTTTGTACCCAAAGATTATGGCAATCAGATGACCAGTTGGATTCAGAGAGACAATGATAGTTTTTTGTCCGTAATTAGCCCCTTTTTTCAATTGCTGGGAACATTAATCACCATGCTTTCCCTGCTCCCCGTTGAATCAGAATCTTTAATAATTATCTTGATTTCTGGGGCAATAATGATCGGTTTTTTTCTCTGGATTATCCCACAATTAAAAACAGCATGGCTAGACTCCTATAAACCAGAATTAGGCATTCTCTCGGCATTTTTTCTCAGTTCAATTGCTATTTTCTTTGTCATCACCTATCTGCTCTCGATCGATATTACCCGGGGAGCTAGATATAGTTTTGTTTACTTTCCCTCGGTAATTTTAATTCTGGCAATTTTATTAGACAATTGTTGGCAAAGGAAGCAGCAAAAAATCGTAATTATTGTAATTATCATGGCTTTAGTTAGTTCCCTAAGTGTTACTTTTAATTTAGGCTATCGTAAGTATTATCGCCCGGATAAATTAGTTACCACCATCGAAAATAATAGCCGTTATCCGTTAGTAATTGCCACTAGCTATAGGAGTTTGGTGCAGGTGGGAGAAATGATGGGAATTGCTTGGGAATTTAACCAAAGATTTCCCGATAAGAAACCTAAGTTTATCTTAGTTAACTCAGGACAAAAGCCAAATTTTAATCTGCCATCTTCTCCCCCTTTTGAATTATGGTTAATTAATTTCCATTCTTCAATAGATCGAGCGGACTGTCAACTCTCAGAGTTATCCTCCAATTATGTAACAGGTTATGAATATCAAAAGTTTCTCTGTGGGCGATCGATGGATTATAATAGTAAAGTTAAGTAGGGCTATTAACTATGATTATTTGGGTAAATGAACAGATTGACCCCTGCGGTTTAGTACAAGCTTGTATTGCCTGTCAAGATGAACAAGCAGCAAAAGATTGTCATCAAAGTTGGTTAACCAGTCTTACGGATGAACAAAAACAAGCGGGGTGGGTAGCAGTTTTAAGAACCGTAGAATCTTGGGATGATGTACCGGTAAATGCTCTGAAGTTAAGTTATTAACTAGGGTTTGCGGCAAAAAGTTTTTCCTGGATGTGGGGTGTTTTTAAAGTTGGATGGGGAGTTAATCCCACTATTAACAACGTCAATCGATGACAAAATTTTGGCTGCCAGAGCTTTGAGAGCAAAAACAGGCGAAAAGACAGAAGAGAAAGGAGATATCTGGCTAAAATAACTTCAGTTCGGGTTAAGCAGATTGGGTGCATCTCACATTTGCAGAAATACCGATAATCAGCAATTATCAGTGACTCTTAGATGATGACAAATGTATCAGCAGCTGCCTGTAAGCATCCCACCGAAAAGCTAATGCGCGGGGGGTTTGGGGGCGGCGCCACGCCCCCAACGGGGGGTTTGGGGGGTTCTACCCCCCAAAAGCTGGGATTGAGTGATAAAATCGCAAGTAACGCCCAATTTTATCGAGGAGTTTCCCCGTAAAAATCCCAACTTGGTAGATTTACAAACATGAGATGCACCCAGCAGATTTTGCCATGACTTTCAGGAAAGAATAGGACTGACTGGCTAAGGTAAAATTATGGTTTCGGCTTATCTTGAACTGAGGTTAAAATAAAAAATATTTCAGTTATCAATTTTTCATGAATATCAGACAAGAAATCACTTTATTGATGATGTGCATGGCATTTTCGAGTACATTTTTCGGTGAGGTTTTCGCTGCTCCACGTCTTGACTGGCACAGTGCCGATTTTGAAGGTCTGCGAGTAATTGCCGAGTCAGCTTGGAAGACCGAATACGAAGCAAAGAAACGCGGGGAAGAACTACACTTCAAATATGGATTTCAAAATCTGGGTATTCTTTGGATTCCTTACTATAGTAATCTATCGGGAAAATCGCTCTATCAAACAATTATCGTTCCAGAGGGCAATTGTGATCGATTTTTACAAGAGAATATTCGACGAATCAATCGCGATGCCTACTGCTTTACACCCAGTAATCGTGGTTTAGCTCCCAACCGTCGAGGTGGTCGTATTTTCTAATTTTATATCTCCATGGCTGTGGTAATTCTCAACTCAATTTTAGAGTGAGCAAGAAGGCTAAAGCCTAAAATAAAAAAGAGGGCAGGTTTTAGCCCACCCTTTGATCCTACTTTAAACGAATTACTAACCGGCGATCGGGTTCCACGCCGCGACTTTCCGTGGTTAAATCGTTTTCTTCCTGAAAAAAGGCATGGATTTGGCGACGTTCCGCCGAAGATAGGGCTTTTAATTCTATTTCCTGTCCTGTTTGCCGTACTTGCGTCGCCGCTTGATTCACCCAGTCGAAAAGTTCTGCCTGTCTTTGTTGACGATAGCCATTGATTTCGACAATATAGAACTGATGTTCTGCCGCCTCGACACCAATATTCAGAATCGTATTAGCTAGGGATTGAATCGCATCCAGTCCCTCACCCTTGTTAGCGAGGAGAAGTTCCACTTGTTGGGGACTCAATTGACTGCTATCAATAATTAACCAACAGGAGGAAGGTCCAGTTCCCAATTCCTGCACACCAATCTGGACATCTGCGGGCATGGCCATCAACTTTAGCAGTTTTTCCAGCCATTGTTTAGCTTTCTCGCTATTTTGCTCCCATATACTCATTACGATGTTTTTTCCTTTTTCTTGCTAGAACGTTTTTCAAAGGGGAGAGCATCGCGGGATTTTTCCGTTTTTTCCTGTTCCGCTACCAATTTTTGCAGGTTTTCCGGTAACGGTTCCCGCATTAAAATCACCGTTTGAATAGTTTGGAAGATGTTCGCGGTTAAGATATACATCAATACCCCCGCCGGTAAGGGGAAAAACAGGAACATCATACTAAAAATTATCGGGGTGATTTTATTCACCGTTTGCTGTTGTTGGGCTGCCCCCCCCGAAGGCGCACCGGCGCCGGATAACTCTTGGTTAACATAGATACTAATACCGAAAGCGATCACCATCGCCAAAATATCCCAGTGAATTTCACCATCTGGACCGGTTGCCCCAATTCTTCCCAGGGCCTCAATAAAGAGAAAACCCGTATTAGCGGCAATCCCCGGGACGATAACTTTAATACTGGCATCTCCGGGGGCTAAAGCGACGATGGAACCGTCTTCATTAACTTGCACCAGTTCTTGACCTTTAACCACCTCGTAGGTGGGTTTTAGGTTATTTTCGGGTACTTCCGTGGCTAATTGGCTTAAAGACTTGCCCTGGTCGTTTTGGAGGTCGATTTTTAGCTGTTCTCCCGGGGCGATTTTATTGCCTTGGGGTAAAAAAGCGGTAATGGGATAGTGGAGAGACTCGTCAATATAGACGTTTTGGGGTTTGGTGGCATAGGGTTGGCGCTGCACCAGGGCGATTTGTTCCCTTGGCAACACCTGTAAATCGACGGTATAGTTAATGTCCGAGAAGGGGGAACCCCGCAGAGTCGCAAATAAAGCCAAAAGAATCGGCATTTGTAATAACAGGGGTAAACAACCCGCTAGGGGATTGCCCAACTCCTGCATTAATTTGCCCATTTCCTCCTGTTGTTTTTGCGGGTCATTTTTGTAGCGTTGTTGAATTTCTGTCTGTCTTTCCTTCATCAAGGGTTGAGTGATTCGCATTTTTCTCATATTGCGAATCTGGCCGGCGCTGAGGGGAAAGACGGCAAATCTCACCACCAGCGTTAAAGCAATGATGGCGAAACCGTAACTATGCACAATCCGAAAGAAAAAATCTAGGATTGGCAACATGATATTTGTGGAAATAAATCCGACTCCAAAATCCATGGGTTTAATCTATGCCTTCTCGTTTAATAGGGGTTCACTTTGACAAATCTAATTTATCGAATCTCGGCGATCGATTATTTTGTTTTATTGACTTATGATCGATTCTAGGGGACGACCGGTTTTATCGGCGACTCTTTCGGCAATATAGTCATGAATTTCCCGGAATTTCGGCATCGCGCGCATTTCTAAACGACTTCTATCCTTGAGAGTTACGACAATATCCCCCCAAAGACCAATTCCTCTCGGCATTTTCGCTACTTTTGCCACTTCCGAATAGATAATATCTGTGCGATCGCGTCCCATCCAACCCCCGGTGATCGAAATCCGCCGATCGGTTATCTTATATCTTAACCAGATTGCCCGTACTACTGCCCCAACGGTCAAAGGTAAACAAATCACCGTAAATCCTAGCAGGATATTGATGATTAGGTCGCCGATGTGCGGACCCCCTTCATAAAAAGTTTCTTCTTTAATGCCCATGAATTATATTGGCCTTCACTAACAACTGCTTTAATTCTCGCAAAAAATGTTCATAATTGCACTCGATCGCCCCTGGACGGATAATGATTATCCCTCGCCATCCTGCTGCTATTTCTGGCAATAACTGCCGAATTACCGCTCGTATTTGCCTTTTTAGTCGATTACGAACCACCGCTTTTTTACTAACTTTCTTGCTAATCGAGATACCAAAACGACTGGGGCCGGGGGCATCTGGGCAAGAATCCTCTAAACTAATTAAGGTTAAGTGGGAACCGTGATAACGCTTCCCTGTTCCATAGACAGCTTGAAAATCCTGTCGATGTTTTAAGCGATGAATTTGGGGTAGTCCCACGAAAATTAGTCGGTTCCCAGAATAACCTAAACACTTAAACGATAGCGCCCTCTTTTCCGACGAGCTTTAATTACTTTGCGTCCGTTGACGCTACGCATTCTCGCTCTAAATCCGGAAGTGCGCTTCTGTTTGCGCGTGGTTCCTTCTAAAGTACGTTTACTCACTGCTGATTTTCCTCCTTAAGATAGAGTTACTCTATAGATATAAAGACACAATTTTCAATTATAACAAAATTACTAGGAATTGGGAAGCCCATGGTCAAGCTCCGTTTCGGTCGGGACATCTGTAATTGTCTCCCAGTGGCTGAAAAGCGCGAATGGTTAGTCACTAATGGTATTGGGGGTTTTGCCGCGGGAACTGTGGCCGGATTGCTAACTCGCTGTTATCATGGCCTCTTGATCGCTGCTTTGGCTCCACCGACGCAAAGAACGCTTCTTGTGACTAAAATCGATGAATCGGTACAATATAACCAGAAAATTTATCATCTGGCCAGCAATCGCTGGTTAGGTGCTACGATCGAACCCCAAGGCTATATTAATATCGAAAGTTTTCATCTGGAAGGCACAATTCCCGTCTGGACTTTTATCTGTGGGGATGCCTTACTAGAAAAGCGCATTTGGATGGAACAGGGAGAAAATACCACCTATACTCACTATACCTACCGTCGTGGCCATTCTCCCCTAACTCTCAATCTGACTGCTTTTGTCAATTATCGTGATTTTCACGGCAATACCCAGGGTTTTAACTGGCAAATGGCTATTAGTCCCCTGGAAAAAGGAGTAAGAGTGATTGCCTATGACAATGCTGTACCTTTTTATCTATTAATCAGTCAGGGAGAGGTTTTTCCCGCTCATATCTGGTATTATCGCTTTGATTTGGCCGTGGAACGTTATCGTGGTTTAATCGATCGAGAAAATCATCTCCATGGGGCTAGTTTTTCGGCTACTCTTAGAGTGGGAGAATCGGTGACAATTGCCGCTAGTACCCGTCCCGATCCGAATTTAGACGGTCAATCTTCTCTAGAGTCTCGCTATCGCTACGAAAATAGTCTGATTAATCCCCAGCAGCCTGAATGGATTCAACAACTTACCCTCGCTGCCGACCAGTTTATCGTTAGTCGTCCTCTCCTGGATCAACCGGACGGCAAAACAATTATCGCGGGTTATCCTTGGTTTGGTGATTGGGGTCGCGATACGATGATCTCCCTAAGAGGATTAACTTTGACTACAGGCAGACCTGCGATCGCGCGTCAGATTTTACTGACTTTTTCCCGTTATCTAGACCAGGGTTTATTGCCGAATTTACTGCCCGATGGGGGAGAAATGCCCGAATATAACGCTGTCGATGCTATTCTTTGGTATTTTGAAGCCATTCGTTCCTATTTTAACCAAAGCCAAGATTTTGAGTTTCTCAGAACTATTTATCCCGCTTTAAAGGAAGTGATCGCTTGGTTTCGTCGCGGTACTCGCTACAATATTCACCTAGATGACGATGGTTTGATCTATGCCGGCGAAGCGGGAGTACAATTGACTTGGATGGATGCCAAAGTTGATGATCTGGTGATTACTCCCCGCATCGGCAAACCCGTAGAAATTAATGCCCTTTGGTTCAATGCCCTCAAAATAATGGTTCAATTTGCCCATTATTTGGGCATGGATGCCACTGATTACGAAAAAATGAGAAAAATGACCCTAAAAGGGTTCTCTCGCTTCTGGGATGATTCTCTGGGGTATTGTTACGATGTTTTGGATACGGACAAGGGTAATGATGCCAGTTTACGACCGAATCAACTTTTTGCCGTGTCTTTGTCGGTGGAGGAGTTATTAAATTCCCCACAGAAAAGGGCTATTGTCGATATTTGTGCTTTAAAATTGTTGACTTCTCGCGGTTTGCGATCGCTAGATGCCGATCATCCTGATTACCTTGGCGTTTACAGTGGCAATCGCTTAAAAAGAGATAGTGCCTACCATCAGGGGACAGTCTGGGGATGGTTATTAGGGGCATTTATCGAGGCCCATCTGAAAGTCTATCGCGATCCCATCCTAGCTGAGAGTTTTTTAACACCGATGATCGATCATATTTGGGATAGCTGTATCGGTAATTTAAGCGAAATTTTCGATGGTAATGCCCCTTTTACCCCTAGGGGCGCTTTTGCCCAAGCATGGACAGTGGCAGAGGTGTTAAGGGTTTGGCAAGTGATCCGAGAATTTTCGCCATAATCCTTTAAAATAAGCAATTGTTAGGTGTGTTAGACCAGCTAAAGGGCTTACCCTAAAAACCTCAGTCAGACCGTTATAGACAAAACTCTCATGGAGAAACCGCAAGTTATTTTTCTCGATGCTGTGGGTACTCTTTTTGGAGTAAAAGGCAGTGTCGGAGCAATTTATAGTCAAATAGCAGCTGATTTTGGGGTAGAGGTGGCGGCCGAGAGTCTAGAACAATCTTTCTTGGCTATTTTCCCCACTTCTCCCCCCCTAGCTTTTCCTAAGGTTGAACCGGCACAAATTCCCGAGTTAGAGTATCGCTGGTGGCGATCGCTAACTGGGGCAGTTTTTAATAATTTAGGTTATCTGGAACGATTTCCCGATTTTGAGGCTTTTTTTGGCGAACTTTACCGTCATTTTGCCACGGCCGAGCCTTGGGTCCTGTACGAGGATGTCATTCCCGCTTTAAGACTCTGGCAGATTCAGGGGATCGAGTTGGGCATTATTTCTAATTTTGATAGTCGTATCTACCAAGTTTTGGCAGAATTAGGCTTAGAATATTTTTTTCGATCGATCACGATTTCTTCCCATGCAGGAGCAGCTAAACCCGATGCTGAAATTTTTCAAATCGCCCTGCAAAAACATGATTGTTCCCCCGCACAAGCTTGGCATATTGGCGATAGTAAAAAAGAGGACTACCAAGGAGCAAAAGCCTTGGGTATAGAAGCGTTTTTAATTCAAAGATCAATAGGGTTGGCTGAATAAATCTAAAAACCTTGTGGGATAATATCTTTGGCTCTTATGGGTAAAATCCTACAACCCACACCCTGCCCCCACGAAAAACTTTTTCAGCAAACCCTAGGTAAAGAGAGAAAAAGTCTTTCAGCGGGAATAGGGGACAGGGAGGGAATACATACCCTACCAGCTAATACCTAACCCTCAAACTGCTTTAATCCCCATCGGGATTTTAGACTGATTCCTGGGATGGGATGGCAGTCGCTTCTGACGGAGCAGCGTTAGGATCTGTCTCTTTGGGGGCGGCCACTTTTACCAAAGCATGACGCAAAACATCTTCTCCGAGAGTGTATCCTCGCACTAACTGCTCGACCACCGTGCCTTCGGGATGTTCATCGGTGTACTCCCGCATCATCGCTTCGTGGTAGGTGGGATCAAAGGGTTGACCTTCCGGACGCATGGGGGAAACGCCTAAACGCTTGAGACTCTCTACTAAGATTTTATAGACCCCTTGGTAACTCTTGTGAATACCCATCTCGCCATCATTAGCAGGTTTAATTTGAGTACGGGCGCGCTCAAAATTATCCACCACGCCAAGAATTTCCATCAGGGTTTTGCCCTTGATTTTTGTTTCCAGTTCCTCTTTTTCCTTGGCTGTGCGTTTGCGAAAATTGTCGAACTCGGCTGCTAGAGTGATATAGCGTTTCTTGTAGGCATCAACCTGTTGGGTTTGTTCCTCTAACTGCTGTTTGAGAGTATCGATTTCCTCTTGTAGAGCATCGATAGTCATTCCCCCTAGAAGGGAAAATTCCTCGCTAGAGGCGGCCTGATCCGTCACAGTTTTGGCTTCATCGGTGACACTGGCTTCCGATTCGGTTGTAAGGGATTCGGGGGAATTAGGAAAGGATTCTTGGTTTTCGTCGAAAATTACTGAGGTATTTGGTTCTGCACTCATAGTATGCAATTTTAGTGGGTAATTTGGCAATATATGACCATTTACTGCTAATTTTGGTCTTTAAGTACCAGCTAATAATCAAGGTTTAACCTTTAATGTAACATTTTGTGGACAAGATCCGTAACTGGATATAAGCGACCCCGATAGATAATCGGTGATCTAGAAAAATTTTTGCTAGAATATAATTCTCTTAGTAAAATTGGGAACATTTAAGGGTAGTGGAGAGGTTAAGAATCGTCTATGACATTTTCTTCCAAGAAAACCCGTGCCGTTGCCCTACGCAATTACTTTTCGCCCTTTGGTAACAAGTTGGTGCAGTCGGGCTATGTCGGTGCCGACCAGATGCAACAGGCCCTAGTGGAAACACGGAAATCGGGACGATCGCTAGTAGAAATATTACAACAACTAACCGGGCGCCCTTTGCCCCCGGATTTACGGCGACAGTATAAGAAAAACCAGTTATTTGAACTAAAAATTCTCTACGGGGTCGAATCGATCGACCCCGAATTAACCGATGTGGATGGACTGGAAATAGCCCGATTGATCGATTCTTTGATTCCGATCGATCTTTGTCGTCGCTATCGTCTCATCCCCCTGCGAAAGATCGAAGGAGAGCCGGCTGGGATTTTGATAGCCATGGTCGATCCCGACAACCTCGAGGCTTCCGACGATATTAATCGTATTCTCCGTCCCAAGGATTTAGGTTTACAGCGTTTGGTGATTACCGGCGAAGATTATGAAAGATTACTGGAAAAATTCCACTCGGCTCAATCGGAACTAGAACAGGAAAAAGCCCGACTGCAAAAAGAAAAAGAACTGGAAAAACTCTCGGATCTCACCGATATTGTCGGCAATATTGATGTGGCCTCCGGGGGTGCTAACGATGAAGTGGCCGATGATCTCGGAGAAGGGGACGCTAATCAAGCCCCCGTCATCAACCTCGTCAATAAAATTCTAGCTAAAGCCCTACAGGAATGGGCCTCCGATATTCACATTGAACCCCAAGAAGAATTCCTGAAAATTCGCTTTCGCAAAGATGGAGTTCTTCATCAAGCTTTTGATCCACTGCCGAAAAAAATTACCCCGGCGGTGACAGCCCGTTTTAAAATCATGGCCGATCTCGATATTGCCGAACGTCGTCTTCCCCAAGATGGTAAAATTCGGCGGATATATCAAGGGCGGAAAGTGGATTTTCGGGTTAACACCCTACCCAGTCGCTACGGGGAAAAAGTCTGTTTACGGATTCTCGACAACTCGGCTACCCAGTTGGGTTTAGATAAACTAATCACCGACCAAAAGACCCTGCAAATCGTCCGAGACATGGCCAGTCGTCCCTTTGGTCTGTTACTGGTGACAGGCCCGACCGGTTCGGGGAAATCCACCACTTTATACTCGGTGTTAGCCGAAAGAAATCACCCCGGGGTCAATATTAGTACGGCCGAAGATCCGATCGAATATTCTCTACCGGGCATCACCCAGGTGCAGGTAATTCGCGAAAAAGGCATGGATTTCGCCTCGATTCTGCGGGCATTCATGCGACAAGACCCGGATGTGATTCTGGTGGGAGAAACTAGGGACAAGGAAACGGCCAAAACAGCGATCGAGGCGGCCTTAACTGGTCACTTGGTCCTAACTACCCTACACACCAACGATGCCGCAGGTGCGATCGCTCGTCTCGATGAGATGGGGGTTGAACCGTTTATGATTTCTGGTTCTCTCTTGGGAGTCTTGGCCCAGCGTCTCATGCGGCGCGTCTGTACCGAGTGTCGAGTCGCCTATCACCCCACCCAAGAGGAATTAGCCCGTTTTGGTCTTGCCGCCGCCAATGAACGGGAAGTGACCTTTTATAAGGCTAATACCCTAACCCTAGAGGAAATTCAACAGGCGCGAAAACAGGGCAATCTCTGCGTTAAGTGTAGCGGCAGCGGTTATAAAGGTCGGGTCGGGGTCTATGAGGTAATGCAAAATAGTGAACGACTGCAGCAGTTAATTAACCAAGGGGCAACCACTGATCGCATTAAGGAGACGGCCGTCGATGAGGGCATGGTGACACTCCTAGCCTATAGTTTAAATCTGGTGCGCGAGGGTTACACCACCCTCGAAGAGGTGGAACGGGTGACATTTACCGATTCTGGTCTGGAAGCGGAACTAAAAGCCAAACGGAAAAGCGGTTTAATCTGTCGTGGTTGTCGCGCCGAACTACAACCAGAATGGCTCGATTGTCCCTATTGTATGACACCGCGATTTAGTGATTAAGACAGTTTTTTAGTTATCAGTTATCAGGGAACTCCGGAACCGGCAAAAGTATTATGAATTTGTCTCCTGATGACCGGCTCCTGACTCCTATCTCCTTTTCACTTTTTACCTTATAGATGGGGTTTAACTTATGGAATTAATGATCGAAGATTTAATGGAACAATTGGTCGAGATGGGCGGTTCCGATATGCACATTCAGTCCGGGGCTCCGGTCTATTTTCGCATTAGTGGCAAACTGTCCCCGATTAATGAAGAATCTTTAACCCCGCAAGATTGTCAGAAATTGATTTTTAGTATGCTCAATAATACCCAAAGAAAAGAGTTAGAGCAGAATTGGGAATTAGACTGTTCCTACGGGGTGAAAGGATTAGCAAGATTTAGGGTCAATGTTTATAAAGAAAGGGGGGCTTATGCAGCTTGTTTACGGGCTTTGTCCTCTAAAATTCCTAACTTTGAACAATTAAATTTACCTAGAGTAGTACGGGAGTTATCGGAAAGACCGAGGGGATTAATTCTCGTAACTGGCCAAACAGGTTCAGGTAAAACTACCACTTTAGCGGCAATTTTAGACTTAATTAATCGGACTAGGTCTGAACATATTTTAACTGTAGAAGACCCAATTGAATACGTTTTTCCTAATATAAAAAGTCTGTTTCACCAACGACAAAAAGGAGAAGATACCAAGAGTTTTGCTAACGCTTTAAGAGCATCTTTACGGGAAGATCCTGATATTATCCTTGTGGGAGAAATGCGGGATTTAGAAACAATTAGTTTGGCAATCACGGCGGCAGAAACCGGTCACTTAGTCTTCGGAACCCTACACACTAGCTCGGCAGCGGGAACAGTGGATCGGATTATTGACGTTTTTCCTGCTAATCAACAGGCACAAATTCGCGCCATGTTATCCAATTCTTTACTAGCAGTTTTTAGTCAAAACCTAGTCAAGAAAAAAAATCCTAAACCGGGGGAATTTGGTCGGGCAATGGTACAGGAAATCATGGTGGTAACTCCAGCGATCGCTAACCTAATTCGGGAAGGAAAAGCCCCCCAAGTCTATTCAGCAATTCAAACCGGAATGAAGTTAGGAATGCAAACCATGGAACAGGGATTAGCTAATTTAGTTGTTAGGGGTGTTGTCTCTTTGGAAGAGGCCATTTCTAAAAGCGGTAAACCCGATGAATTACAACGTCTTATCGCCGGGGCCAGCGCTAACGCTAAAGCCCGGATTTAATCCTAAATCCTGTTTAAAAGGTATAGGAGAGTGGGAAGTTTTTTGCTGTAAACAGTGAACTGATAACTGATAACTGATAACTGATAACTGATAACTGATAACTGATAACTGATAACTGATAACTGATAACTGATAACCGATAACTGATAACTGATAACTGATAACTGATAACTGATAACTGATTTGTCCTATGCCTAATTTTGTCGCACAAGTTAAAAACGGCTCTGGAAAAGTTTTCCAAGAGAAAGTTGAGGCCATGTCTCCCGAACAGGCCCGGACGATGCTGAAGGCGAAATATGCCGCCGTCGGTAAGGTCAAAAAAGTGGGGGGAGAGATCGATCTTTCCGGTTTAAAGTTGATGTTTGCCAGCATTTCCATCAAAGATAAAGCGGTTTTTTCCCGTCAATTTTCGGTAATGATTAATGCTGGTGTGGCGATTGTGAGATGTTTGGGAGTTTTGGGGGATCAATGCGGTAATCCCAAGATGAAAAAAGCCCTAGAAGCGATTAGTGCTGAGGTACAGCAAGGGAGTCCGTTATCGGAAGCGATGGCCAAACATCCCGAATGTTTTGATGAACTTTATGTCAGTATGGTCGAAGCTGGAGAGACGGGGGGGGTACTCGATGAAGTGCTGAACCGTCTCTCGAAACTTTTGGAAGATATGGCCCGCTTGAAAAACCAGATTAAATCAGCGATGACCTATCCGGTAGCGGTGGGAATTTTGGCGGTAATTGTGTTTTTCGGGATGACAATTTTTTTAATTCCCGTGTTTGCGAAAATTTTCACCGATTTAAACGTGCCGCTACCAGCTTTAACGCAATTTATGCTCTTTTTAAGTAGTGTGATGCGTAGTTGGTTGATTTTAATTCCGATTGTCACCATTGTTGCCACGGTTTTTTTACTACGTCGCTATTACAAAACCCCGATGGGTCGTCTACAAATTGACCACTTTTTCCTTAAAATGCCTCTTTTTGGTGATTTGAATGAAAAGTCAGCTGTGGCTAGATTTTGCCGGGTTTTTGGGACTCTGACGCGTTCTGGTGTCCCGATTTTAAGTTCTCTCGACATCGTTTGTAATACGGTGGGTAATCAGGTAATTGCCAATGCGATCGCTGGTGCCAAGGCGGAAATTCAGCAGGGGGGAATGATGAGTTTGGCCCTACAAAAAGCCAATGTTTTCCCACCTTTGGCAATTCAAATGATTAGTATTGGGGAGGAAACGGGAGAATTAGATGCCATGATGATGAAAGTGGCGGATTTCTACGAAGATGAGGTGGAACAGGCCGTTAAAGCTTTAACCAGTATCATTGAACCCTTGATGATGATTGGTGTTGCGGGGATGGTGGGAATTATTCTTTTGTCTATGTACTTGCCCATGTTTAAAATCTTCGATGCGTTGGGATAAGTTGAGCAGTGATCAAGTGATCAGTGACTATTGCCGGTAGCTGGAAATCAGCAAGATTTTAATTTTTATCTCCTTTTATTTGATTAGGTGAATCTGTGTCTTACGAAACTTTATTAGCGGAATATAGCTGTCGTGAGGGGGCGATCGAATTATTGCGACAATATCGCCCCTATTTAGAGTTAATTCCTAGTATGCGTCGTCCTGAAGAGAGTTTAATTACTATTCCCTTGCCCTTGGTCAGAATTCGTCCATCTTCTGCCCTTGAATCTAGAAAGACGGTACAATTAGCTTGTGATTTGGCGATTCTGATGTGTGATCCGGAATGGAAAATTAAATTAGGTTCAGAAATCCTGATTTTTATCCATCGTCCGGGGGAAGATTTTTCTGATTTGTTGAAACGCTGGCGCGAAACACAAATATGTTTAGATAAAGAATATGAATGGTTAATGCCCCCCAGAGAACAACATATGTTTAGTGAAGGTGCAGAAACAATTCATCCTTTATTTGTGGTTTTTGATCAAACGGCCGAGAGAATAAAAAAGGGTTTAAGAGGGGCTTTTTTACCGATGGTTGTTCAAAGTTATCGGCCAGCTTTGATTGATGATTGCTTAGAATTAGTCGATCAAGATTAGCTGACTCTCTGGGGTGAGTATAAAGGGAACAGTTGACGATGGTTAAGTTCCTAAAATCAAGCACTGACGATGGCAATTAAGCAGCGAAATTTCCTGTCCAGAAACCCTTTCTAACATCTCGACGAGATGATCGGGCTGTAGTAAAGTGCCATCATTGCGACAACTGCCCACATAGCACAAAACGGCTTCCTTGTCAACAGTTTTTAACTCTAATTCATATAATTGTTCTCGCAGATTAATCGTGACTTTTTTGCTGGATTTGGTGGTTTTTTCCCGTTCCATCACCGTTGCTTGCTTAATCGCCTCGATCCAATTTTGCCATTGTTGGCAGTCAATTCCCTCACTGTTAAAAGTGAGCAAATACGCAGCTTTTTCTAACAAACGGGTGGCAGCGGGGGCATTTAAGGGAATTTCTTCCACCTGATAAACTGGTAAATCTGCGGGCAATTGTGCGCTTAATTGCTGTTTAAACCTCTCTAAATCGATCACTTTTGTCAATTCAAAATCGACAATCTCACCGCTACTGGTTGCTCCCAAGGATAAAGCATTGGCGATCGAAATGCGCGGACCAGGGTGAAATCCACCGGTAAAGGAAATGGGAATAGCAGCGCGACGGACGACGCGATCAAATAAACGCACCAGATCCAAGTGGCTAAGTAGGGCCATTTCGCCAATTTTGCCAAACCAAACCCGAATTCTTTGGGCGCGTTCTTGATTGGGTTGAAAATGTCCGGCAAAAGCGGGAATCGGAGGCGCTTCAATGACGATATTATGACCAAAATCGACGCTACAAACGCCACAATGGGAACAACCCTCAAAAGAACAATCGGGGACCGTTGCCGCGTCTAGGGCGCGTTTTAAGTCCTCCTGTAGCCATTTTTTATCGATACCGGTATCCAGATGATCCCAGGGCAAAGGACGCTCTAAAATATCTTTGTCTGCATCGGCAAAAATATGCCATTCTCCCTGTTCTATCTGACGATATTTCCAAGTTAAACCGGATTCTTTGATCGCCTGTGACCATGCTTGATAGGCTTTCTCTGTATTATCCCACCAAGCATCCATCCCGGCTCCCAATTGCCAAGCGCGCAGCACCACTTTCCCTAAACTTCTGTCACCGCGACCGATAAAATCTTCCATGGCCGAGATGCGGACATCGGTATAATTGACTTTTACCCCTCTCATGCCTTGGAATTCCTGTCTTAATAACTCCTGTTTGCGGATAAATTCGGCCGTCGAGACGGAATGCCACTGGAAGGGGGTATGGGGTTTAGGCGTAAAATTAGAGATAGTTAGGGTAAAATCGAGGGGTTTCCGCTTCGGTAAACGACATTCCCGACGCAACCAACGCAGGGTTTCCGCGATACCGATGACATCCACATCGGTTTCCCCTGGCAAACCGATCATAAAATAGAGTTTGACCTTATCCCAACCCTGTTCGACAGCAGTTTTTATCCCTCTGAGTAATTCTTCGTTGGTTAACCCTTTGTTAATCACATCGCGCATTCGTTGGGTTCCCGCTTCCGGTGCAAAGGTTAAACCCGATTGACGATTGCCCCCAATTATGTTAGCAATATTTTCGTCAAAGCGATCGACTCTTTGACTGGGTAACGATAGAGATATATTCTCATTCTGGAGACGGTTTTTAATCTCCATACCCACGGCAGGTAAAGCTAGATAATCGGAGCAACTGAGAGATAATAAGGAAAATTCGTTATATCCCGTCGCTCGCATTCCTTTTTCAATCGATTCGATTACTGCTTCCGGTTGCACATCCCGCGCAGGACGGGTTAACATCCCCGGTTGACAGAAACGACATCCCCTAGTGCAACCGCGACGAATTTCCACCACCAGGCGATCGTGAACCGTTTCCACGAAGGGAACTAAACCGATAGAATAGGCTGGGATAGGAGTCGCTACCCGGCGTAAAATTCTTGGCGGTACATCGTCACGATTGGGGATAACTGCACCGATTGGGGTGACATCGTAGAAACGCGGGACATATACCCCCGGAATTTGGGCTAAATCTAGTAATAGTTCTTCTTTGCTTAGATTAGCTAGTTTACCTTCTTCTAAAATTAAACCGATTTCTGGCAATAATTCTTCGCCATCACCAAGGGCGATAAAATCAAAAAAGTCGGCGTAGGGTTCGGGGTTAGAGGTGGCAGTTTGTCCCCCGGCAAAAATTAGCGGATAGTTACCCGAGTCTCTTGCTCTCCAAGTCAAGGGAATTGCCGCTAAGTCGAGCATTTCTAAAATATTGGTGGCTCCTAGCTCATAACTGAGACTAAAACCCAGAATATCAAAATCTGTGAGGCAACGACGGGATTCTAGGGCAAATAAGGGGGTTTTTGTCTGTTTGAGTTTTTGGGCTAAATCCGGTGCGGGTAAATAAGTGCGATCGCAGAGTTGGCGGGGTTGAGCATTGAGGATATTGTAGAGGATAATATGGCCGAGGTTAGATGCCCCCACTTCGTACACTTCCGGATAGGTTAACACCCAACGAACCACAGCACTTGCCCATTCTTTATGTTTAGCGCCTAACTCGTTGCCCAAATAACGCGCTGGTCGAAAAATGTCGGGGGTAAGCAGTTGGTCTAAAGCAATAGTCACGGCAATCTACCTCAGATATCGTCAGCAATGGGTGCTTTTCTACTATAGCAGCCAGAATCGAGTCAGTATTCAGGAGTCGGGAGATAGGGTTTTGGGGTGATAGGGTTTTGGGGTGATAGGGTTTTGGGGTGATAGGGTGATAGGGTGATAGGGTGATGAGACAGCTTCCCCACTTCCCCACTTCCCCACTTCCCCACTTCCCCACTTCCCCACTTCCCCACACCCCACACCCCACTTCCCCCCACACCCCACACCCCACTTCCCCATCTCCCTAAAATTCCAGAGGCTATAAGATAATTAAGCGACATTAATCTTGATTTCATGAAAGAACCGTTAATTGAATTGAGAGGAGTATCGAAAAGATTCGGGGATAATGTTATTCTCGATGGTTTAGATTTAACCATTTATCGAGGGGAGGCCCTGGTAATTATCGGGCCGTCGGGAACGGGAAAATCAACGGTTTTACGGTTAATTGCGGGATTAACGGGGATAAATGCTGGAGAAATTCGTATTAAAGGTCAATTGCGTCAGGGATTGCTAGAAGATGGTCGAGAAGCGATGCGAACTTCCTTAGTTTTTCAACAAACGGCCCTGTTTGATTCTCTCACCGTCGGGGAAAATGTCGGTTTTTATCTTTATGAACAAACTAATTTAAAAAAAGCCATAATTAGGGAATTAGTGGAAAAAAGCCTGGAAATGGTCGGTTTACAGGGAATTAGTGACCTTTATCCTTCGGAACTATCGGGGGGAATGCGTAAACGGGTGGCTTTTGCCCGCGCTATTATCACTAATCCCGATAATCCGGCCGATAATCCCGAATTACTGCTGTATGATGAACCTACCGCCGGATTAGACCCGATAGCTTCCACAATTATCGAGGATCTAGTGCGGACTCTCCATGAAAAATCGGGGTCTGCGAACACTTATGTGATGGTTTCTCACCAACAAAGTACCATCCGACGCACCGCCGATCGAGTAGTATTTCTCTATCAGGGAAAAGTGCAATGGCAGGGATTAGTGGCAGATATCGATCGTACCGATCATCCCATGATCCGGCAATTTTTTAGCGCCAGCATTGAAGGCCCGATTAGGACAATCGTTTAAGCTAGATTAAGCTAAATTAAGAACTATCGAGAATGAGAGAAAAATCATGCAGAGTTCGCGAGCTTTACGGGAAGGAAGACTAGGTTTGTTTGCTCTAGGCGGATTATTGGTCTTTGGGGCGCTCGCTATCTGGGTTCGCGGGGGAGGATTTGGTCAGAAAACCTATCAATTAATCTTCGAGTTTGCCGACGTGGAAGGGTTACAAGTCGGGGCGCCGGTGCGTTTTCGCGGGGTGAGAGTGGGAAGAATTACGAGTTTTATCCCGGGGAGTAATCAAGTGGAAGTTATTGCCGAAATCGCTTCTGCTACTTTAGTTATGCCTAGGAAGGTAACTGTTACTACCAATCTTTCCGGATTAATTGGAGAGGCAGCCATCGATATCACTCCCTTAGTTTCTTTAAGTGCTGAGGCTAAAAATCTCGACCCTCTGAGTCCCGACTGTGATCAACAGTTAATTCTCTGTAATAATACTCGTTTACAGGGGACAACAGGAACACAATTAATGTCTAGTGTTGGTCGTTTAGTGGATACTTTTACCAGTCCTGAATTTGTGGGTAATCTCAATGATGTCACCAAAAATACCGCTATAGCAGCTCAAAAAATCGCCCGTTTATCCGATGATACCTCCCAGACTATCCGTAATGCCCAAAGAGAAATCTCTCGTCTATCTTTGGAATTAGCTACCACCAGTCGCTCGGTCACTAATACGGCTAATAATGCCTCCCGTTTTGTCAATACTTTAGATAATACCGTTCAGGAAAATCGCAGTCAAATCAGCAGGACTTTTCAACAATCTTCCCAATTGGTCGCTAATATCAATGCTGTTCTCAGCGAAAATCGCGGACAAATTGTTGATACTCTCGGTAATATTAATCAAGCTAGTTTAGGTATTGGTAGTCTCGCTAATAATCTCAATAATACCGCCCTGAGGTTGAATGCAGGTTTAGATGAAATTGATACTAAACAAGTCATGCAAAATATCGAGACTATTTTGAATAATGCGGTGGAAACATCGAATAATTTACGAGAAATTACTAAAACTATTAACGATCCTGCTACAATTGTCGTACTGCAAAAAACTCTCGAATCCGCTAGGGTGACTTTTGAAAATACTCAAAAAATCACCTCCGATATCGATGAGTTAATCGGTGATCCCCAATTTCGCGAGAATTTAAGACGTTTAATCGATGGCTTAAGTAATCTGCTTTCTTCCGGGGAACAATTAGAATATAATTTGCGTATCGCTCAAACTTTAGATACCATGACTCAAGAGTTAGCTAAACAAAAAGTTTTGACCATCTCTCGACCTTTAAATCCTAAGCAAATGCAACTCTATCCCCAATTTATCGTTCAACAACCACCCACGAGTGAAAAATGACAAAACAGCACAATTCAAGCGATTTTCAGTGAACAGTAATCAGTGAAATGAAAACTCACATCTGATAACTGATAACTGATAACTGATAACTGATAACTGATAATAATATGTTTAAATCAATTTGTATTACTCTTGGAACTCGTCCTGAAGCGATTAAATTAGCTCCCGTTATTCGTGCTTTTCAAGAATCGGAACAGTTTCAAACCCATGTAGTTCTGACGGGACAGCATAAAGAAATGGTAGCGCAGGTGATGGAATTATTTGCTTTAAAAGCAGATGAAAATCTCGATATTATGCAAACCCGTCAAACCTTAACTGATATTACTTGCCGCAGTTTACGGGGTTTAGAAACAGTTTTTGAGCGCATAAAACCAGATTTAATTATTGTGCAAGGTGATACTACCACGGCTTTTGCTGCTGCTTTAGCGGCTTTTTATCAACAAATTCCTATCGCCCATGTAGAAGCAGGATTAAGAACTAATGATATCTATAATCCCTATCCCGAAGAAGCTAATCGCCGCCTAATTTCTCAACTGACTACCCTACATTTTGCTCCCACTACTTTAGCCGTGGAAAATTTACAAAAATCTGGGGTGACAGGAAATATTCACCACACCGGTAATACAGTTATTGATGCTTTATTAACCGTAGCCAAAACCGCCCCAGAATGTCAAATTGCGGGCTTAAATTGGTCAGATTATCGGGTTTTATTAGCCACGGTTCACCGCCGGGAAAATTGGGGCGAACCCTTACGGGATATTATCAAAGGATTCACTTTGTTGTTAGAAAAATATACCGATACAGCCCTATTATTACCCCTGCATCGCAATCCCACCGTCCGAGAACCAATACAGTCCGCTTTGGGCAATCATCCCAGGGTATTTTTAACTGAACCTCTCGATTATGCCGAGTTAGTGGGGGCGATTCAACGCTGTTATTTATTATTAACTGATTCGGGGGGCATTCAAGAAGAAGCCCCTAGTTTAGGAAAACCGGTTTTAGTATTGCGAGAAACCACGGAAAGACCGGAAGCAGTACAAGCGGGAACAGCGAAATTAATTGGTACTAATCCAGAGCAAATTTTAGCACAAGCGGGAGAATTATTAGGGGATAAAATCGCCTATGATCGTATGGCTAATGCCATTAATCCTTTTGGAGATGGACAAGCATCCCAAAGAATCCTCCAAATCGTCCAAGATTTTTTGGCTTAATCTATGACTACTTGGTTGGGTATCGACCCCGGATTAGCGATTGTCGGTTGGGCTATTCTCCGGGATAATAGTGAGTTAATGCCGATTTTAGTCGATTACGGCACGATCGAAACTTCTAAAAATCTTTCTACTGCCCAGCGTTTGATCGAAATTGAACGGGATTTAAAGGAGTTAATCGCAGAATATAAACCGGGGGAAATTGCCGTGGAAATGCCCTTTTTTAACCGGCAAATCAAGGCAGCTGGTGGAGTCCTGCAAGCATTGGGAATTATCAATCTGGTTAGCTGCCGCGATGGGGGAATTGAACCGATTTTCCTCCATCAAGCTAGTTGGAAATGTCATCTGGGCCATGGTAGGGCCACTAAAGCGGAGGTGGCCGAACAAATTAAGTATTTATTCGGATTGACAAAAATGCCCATTAATGATGCTGTAGATGCTATAGCGATCGCCTATGCCGCTTTTAGTGGCGTTCGCAATCAAATCTCTTGAAGCAATTTGACCCAATTGGTCAAAAAATTTAGCTGACAACTAAAAGCCATCTTTGGATTTAGTATTGTAAAGTTTTGTAAAAAATATATGCAAATGACTGCAAACAACTGCTAATATGGTTAGTGCAAGTTTACATTGCAGTTCACATGAAACTATCAGATTATGCTAAGAAAAAAGGGATCAGTTATGACACTGCTTGGAGAATGTGGAATCGAGGGCAGTTACAAGGAGAACGTCTTCCTAC
>NZ_SFBZ01000009.1:0-7452 GCF_007095495.1 Microcystis sp. M_QC_C_20170808_M9Col
AGACCAGAACAGAGTAAATCTGTTAAGGCAGGTGCGGAACCCCGCAAGGGAAAGAAGCAGAAACCTAAATCGTGAGGTTTGGGAATCACCGTCCGTTTACGGCGGTGAGGATGTCAAAGTTTATCAGTTAGGCTATTTGAATTGCCGGTCATCACCGTCCGGCCCCGGCGGCGAGGATGTCAATTGGGTCGATTTCTCCACCAGAAAACCTTTTAGTCTTGAGATAATATTGGGTAGGGGTCTGATGGTCTCCGTATCCAATCGGTAGGTCGATGGTCAGGTGGGGACGTGAAGACCTTGTTTTGAGTCAGAGGATAGAGAAGAGTGAAGGAATTGAGGATTTTGAGTGAAGAAATGAGTCGGTTTGATGGGGTAAGTCGATGAGACAATGGGATTGGAACCTAGTTTTTATCCACGGTACTGGGGTACGAGAACCTGCCTATAGCAAAACTTTTAGTATCATTATCCGAAAATTGAAAGAACGCAATGAAAATTTGCGTTTTCATAAGTGTTACTGGGGTGGTTCCCTCGGCACAACGTTAAATGCTGGGGGACTATCTATTCCAGTGTCGGATCAAAAAAAAGCCTCAGAAACAGATTTAACTGATGAAGACTACGTTCTGGGTTTATGGGAGTTACTATATCAAGACCCACTCATCGAACTGCAAATCCTAACCATAAGTTCCGAGGACAAAGGGGCTGTTTTTGGGGAAAAGCTAGGCGAGGATTTGGATAATCGGGTTCGAGCCTTAAATCCATCCTCTAATCTGCAAGAAATGCTCGATCAAGCTGGCATTGGAGAGTTTTTTAGTCAATCCCAATCCATTATCGTCAACGAAAGCGATTATCAAAAAGCGATCGAATCCGCCACGGAACCATTAGGAGAATACCGCATAGCGATCGCCCGTGCGCTGGTAGCCCAGAGTGCTATTTTGGTAAGGGATAACTATGGCGAATTTGCCTTATCGGTTAATGGGGGATTACGAGATCAAATTGTCGAGCAAATAGCGGCGGAATTAGGGGGTACGGAAAAAGGAGTTTTGTCCGGCATAAAAGAGATGATTTCTGGTACGATCAGGCGTATTATTCAGAATAATCTCCAAAGAAAGCGAAATGGATTCACGGAAGAATATAGTGGCACTTTGGGAGATATTTTGATGTATCAAGCAAGGGGACAAAAGCTTAGAGACTTTGTTCGCACAACCGTTGAACGTCTGGAATATCCCACCGTATTAATCGCCCATAGTTTGGGTGGTATTATTGCCGTCGATTTGCTATTAGAACAACAATTACCACAAGTGGCTTTGTTGGTGACGATCGGTTCTCAATCTCCTATTCTTTATGAACTGAATGCTTTGGTGGGGATGGAATATAATCCCAATGCCAAGCTGCCGGATACTTTCCCCGATTGGTTAAATATTTATGATCGCAACGATTTCCTCAGTTATGTGGGTGAGAAAATATTCCCTGGAAAGATAGAAGATGTGGAAATCGACAGTAAACAACCTTTCCCCGAGTCTCACGGTGCATATTGGAATAATGACAAGGTTTGGGATGCCGTTTGGCAGAAGATGGAGAAGATAGTTAATGGCTGAACCATCGACAACGCAAGCTATTCTAGTTGGCATTGAAAGGTATGCCGATTCTAATGCTATTCCGGATTTGAACGGTCCGGTCAATGATGTTTATCGGTTCTGTCAATGGTTACGATATCGCAATGTGCCTCCCGAAAATATTTCGGTTTTCGCATCTCCACTCGATCGCAATACTGGAATCGTTGACGAGATTACCAGTCTGATCAACAGTAAACCCTTAGAAGCGACCAAAGATATAATCAATAAAGCTCTGCGCGAGGAAGTGAGAAAAAAAACGGCGAGCTTGTTTTTCTTGTTTTGGTCGGGACACGGTTGGATCGTCCCTCAAGGCGATCGTCGATTGATTTATGCCGATGCGACAATGGAGGACTTGAAGAACCTGAATTTAACTGCCCAGCTTAATGCTATGCAGACCGATTTATATAACAATTTGCCTCGACAGCTACTAATTTTTGATGCCTGTGCCAATTCCCAATTATTAAAGATAACTCCACCTGACGATCTTCCCCCTATCGGTAAACATTTGCCAAGTCAACAACAAATGGTCATGCTGGCGGCTAATCCGGGAGAATATGCGATTAATAAAGGCGACGAACAAACGGGTATATTTTCACGAGAACTATTAAATGAATTGAACTCATTAAAAGATACAGAGATTTGGCCTCCAGATCTGGAGTCAGTTATGCAGTCCGTGCAGAGAAAGTTCATCAAACTGCGAGAAGATAAACAAACCAGGCAAACTCCTTCATATCTTTTATATCAGGACTGGTCGGGTAATAGAAAAGAACGATTTAGCGAAATTGAGCCAGCCACTAAAACAGGGAAACGGGATAGTTTTCCGCTACCTCGCAATTTAACTATCCAAGAATTAGGCCTATTGCGCGATCTTTTTTTACAATGCCAGTCAATGCAAGATCCCCAAAGTCGAAAAGATATTATTTTGAATCTCAGGAAGGAAATAGCCAATAACATCATCATGGAAGGTAATGCAAACAGTGTAGTATTAAGTGCAATTAAAACTTCTCGTGGTTATTCAGGAGGATTGGCGGAGCTATTAGACGTTATTGATATGCTCTACGAAAATGATTCTGTTGCCATGCAAAATTTAAGAAAAGCCACGATACAAATGTTGCCGGAGGAGTTTCCTTTAGAATGTTGTTGAGTGTTCCCACTAAACCAAGTGATCAAGGATTCAATCGGCTGATTGATGCCTTGGAGAATTGCCCTTCTATTCAAGATCCCCAAAAGAGAAAAGATATAATTGGTTTTTTGAGTGTTAAAGGTGTGGAAGAACGAAGCGATATGCGCTCTTCATTATTGGGTATTTTAAAAGCATTAAGCGGATTTATAGATAAATTTTGTGATTTAATAGATGGGATTAATTTTTACGAAAAAGATAGTGTTTATTACGATAGTTTAATTGCAGTTATTAGTGATATTGCTAAACAACAACAAAAAGAAATGAGTCAATCTCCTAAGACAATTACTCTTTTTGATAATGAGAATATTGAATTACCAAATAATAATTGCGACGAATTCTTTGAACGTTTATGGTCGGGAATATGCCCGATTCTCGATGAAATCGATTGGAAAGATATTTGGCAAGCCTGTTCTAAGATTGAAGAAATAAATAAACATGAAGATGACAAAGTTTATATCAAGAGTTTGTGTTTTACCAAGAATTATGAATTATTAAAACAAGTATTTCTTGATCAGTATAAATCCACAGTATTGATAAAGAAATTAGCTCAATCATTAGGTAATAACGAACGTATAAAATCATGGTTAGATGAGGCTAGTTGCGGTTTGAAAAAAACTGAAATCTTACCTAGCACTAATGTTAATAAAAATAGCTCTTGCTTGCCACCGATATTATTAATTATGATTGAGAGACTTGCCAATGGAGAAAATCAAGATAAATGGAACGTGAGGGGACAGTTTAAATTTCGGGATGAACTATCTGAAATTTCATTATCTAGAGATAAAAAAGGCTTTGATTGTCCTAAATTTGAAGATATTCCGAGAGCTATAAAAGCATACATCGATTATCTTGAGAGTGAGCCTCAATTTCGAGATAAAGCAATTGATGAATTAAGAATAGAAGTATTTATTCCAATTTTTGATTTACATCCTAATTTAGATAATTGGGTAATAATTTATGAAGAAGAAACACCTAGATCATTGGTAGTAAACTACCGACTATTTTTAAGAAGTAGAGAACGCATACGAAAAAATAGTCGCATCGGATCACTCAAAAAAGGATGGGAAAGAATCGATACTTTTTTGAGAGATAATTGTCGGGAAATATCTAAGAATATTCTAGCTAATGAAATAAAAAATACTCAAAAATCTAATATAATTGAGATTGGAAATAATAAAATCTCTAATTGGAAAGAACTAGAGATTTTTATGAAAAATTGCTCGAATCTGTGGGGGATTATATTAAAAGGTTCTCTCTTTGTCGATAAATTTGAGCGTATGAGGTTCTTTGAGTCTATTTTTGATAGTGGTATTCCCATCGCCGTTTGGAATTGGGATATTATTCCCTCAGAAGTACAATTTGAACAGGAATTTACACAATGTCTGAGTTGCGATAATTTATCCGATCGATGTCGTGGTTTACTGGAAAAAACTTGGGAACTAAGAACTGTTTCATGGGGAACCAGGACTGAAACAGAGCGTAAACAGTATCCTGGTTATTATCTCGGTATGTTGTTAGAAGACCCAGAAATCTTGCCAGAAGAAAATCCCTTACAAACAATAGGAGCTAAGTAATAAAATGGTAGAAGAAACTAAATCAGTTCACTGGCAACCGTTTAATGGTCGGGGAGAACAGCTATCTGAAACTCTTAATCTTCCCTCTCCACCTCCTTGGAGAAATTTCGACAGACCTATTCTCGATCGAGATAGCGATCGCTGGTCAGAATTATTGAAACTTGTCGAGAAAGAAAAAAAAGATCGCGAGCGCGGTGAAAAATTCCGTTTGTCAGAAATCGCTGACAATGAAACCAATTCTCAAAATGCTCAACTTCAGGAAGCTATCGATTTGGTGATCGCCGGAGTAAATGCGGCTTTATGCTTGCGTCGTCCTCTGTTAGTGACTGGTCGTCCCGGTTCGGGGAAAACTTCCCTGGCCTATGCTTTAGCATACCAACTGAAATTGGGTCCGGTTTTAAAATGGTCGATTACGGCTCGAACAACTCTTCAGGACGGTTTGTATCGTTATGATGCGATCGCCCGCTTACAAGAATCAGAACCCGATGGCAAACAAGATATCGGCTCTTATATCACTTTAGGAGCTTTGGGTACGGCATTTCTTCCTTCAGCTTTGCCCAGAGTGTTGCTAATAGACGAGATAGACAAAAGTGACATCAATTTGCCCAATGACCTCCTCAATCTGTTTGAAGAAGGCGAATATGAAATCCCCGAAATAAAACGCTGGACAGAGAGAAACCCCGATAAAACAGTTTCGGTTTTTACCTGGGATAAAAATCTTCATCCCGTCGAGCTAAAGAGCGGAATAGTGGGATGTAATGCTTTTCCTATCGTCGTTATGACCAGTAACGGCGAAAGAGATTTTCCTCCAGCCTTCAAAAGACGTTGTATTAGAATCAATATGCCCAATCCGGGCATTAATAATCTTAAATCCATAGTCAAATCTCACATGGGTGATGAATATTTTAATAAGTCTAGTGATCGTATTAGTCAATTAATTACAGATTTTCTGGGTAAAGATAAAAAAGATTTGGCAACAGATCAATTACTTAATATTGTATATATGTTAACTGGTGGTGCGGAATCTACTCTCGATCGCAAATCTTTGAAAGAGTTATTGCTTAAGAGTTTGAACGATACGGAGGGATTATAATGAGCGATGCTTCCGCATCAGTGAAACCGGATCGATTCAAACGGTTACTTAAGACTCTCAATCAGTCAGAGCTAGAAATGACCGGTTACGAGTTGGCCGATTTGTGTTGGCTATTGCTCCATTGGCCTCAAATTGTAGAAACTACTGAAAGCAAAAGTGAAGAAGAAATTGAAGATGATTCTTCTAATGGTAATAGTTCTTCATCCTCATCTGAATCCAAACAAAAGGTTCTAGGGAAAGAAGAAGAGAAAAAAACGGAACCTGTGGGACACTTATTCCCGCGACAACAAAGCAAAGATTCATTCGTTGGTGGCGGTGGCTCTTTAACTTTTCCAGTCGATAATCCGTCGGATTTGGGCAGTTCTCTATCTTTGGCAAGAGCTTTAAAAACATTATTGCGGCGCGTACCTACACAGGATCGTCCAAGTATTTTGGATGAAGTACGAACAGTGGAAAGTTTTGCCGCAACTGACCAAAAAATCTTGAACCCTGTTTTTAAACTAACTTTAGAACCTTGGTTAGAACTAGCATTGGTATTTGATCGCGGTCCGTCGATGGATATTTGGCATCAAACCTTAACGGATCTTAAAACTGTACTACAACATTACGGTATCTTTCGTGATGTACAGGTCTGGCAATTAGCTTTCAAGGAAAATAATCTAACTCTTCATCGGGGACTAACTAAAACTAATTCTAGAGTTTATCATCCTAAAGAATTACTCAATCCGAATGGCCGTCGTCTCATTGTAGTAGTTAGTGATTGTGTGGCATCCTATTGGCGAGATGGTAGGATGTTTCCGCTTTTAAAATTGTGGAGTCAATCGAGTCCATTAGCTATATTGCAAATGCTTCCAGAATGGCTTTGGCTCAAAACTGGCTTGGGATTGGGAGCGAAAGTAACTTTGTTTAGTGATGAACCGGGCCTAACTAATAGTCGATTAAAATTTAGAGATGTGCTGATTTGGGAAAACGTCTTTCGTGAACAGAATCGCTTACCGATTCCTGTTTTTACTTTAGAACCTCTCAGTGTCGAACGATGGAGTAGTGTAGTCGTGGGGCGCAGTGACACTAAAGTGGCAGGATTTATACTGACTCCCGATACCAAAGAAGAATTAGAACCCGAGGCCGAGCTAAATTTAACTCCAGAAGAAATAGTTAGACGATTTCGCAATAATGCCTCGCCTTTAGCTCAAGAATTAGCTGAATTGTTAGCGGCGACACCGACAATTTTTCTGCCCGTAGTTCGATTGATCCGTAAGGAAATGTTACCAGAAGCAGGTCAAGTCCAAATCGCAGAAGTATTTTTAGGCGGTATTCTTCGCGTTCGTTCGTTAGGTATTAAGGAAACCGACCCAGATGCGGTACTCTACGATTTTATCAATCCAGAAGTAAGAGACATTTTACAACTTAGTTCTACTCGCTCTACTACGGTAAATGTATTTGATCGCGTCTCCAAATATATCGCCAAACAACTGAACCTAGAATTGCGGGACTTCCTCGCTGAATTGAAAAAACCCTCAACAGAAATAGGTGGAGATATACAGGGCATTATTCGTCCTTTTGCCGAAGTGTCAGCCAGAATCTTAAGAAATTTGGGCGGAAATTATCTGGCCATTGCAGAGCAACTGGAGCAAACGGCAGCCCGTACCCCTGGTTCTCAAACGTCACAAAATACGCAATCAGAGAAAGTTCCAGTTTCAGTTAATCCAGTTTCAGTTAAAACGTTGCAAAAGTTAGAATTGTTACCATTTAACTTTGAGGTGGTGCGAGTAAATGCGAAGGGTGAGCAAATCGAAAAAGAGTCAAGAGAAGCCCAATATTTCAGCCAAGATTTGGGCAACGACATCACCCTAGAAATGGTCGCTATCCCGGGGGGAACTTTCACGATGGGTTCACCAGCAAATGAGAAAGATAGTTTTGATGATGAACGTCCTCAACATCAAGTAACTGTCCCCCCCTTTTTCATGGGTAAATATCCCGTCACCCAGG
>NZ_SFBZ01000090.1:0-6868 GCF_007095495.1 Microcystis sp. M_QC_C_20170808_M9Col
GAAAACAAACGATAGAAACAATAATGGGAGGGACTTTCAGTTAATTATTTATTAGTAGTTGATAATCTTCAAAAATGTTGCTGTACAAGGATCGACTTAAGACTTTTGCAAGAGGTCTTATGTTATCTTGGCATCTTGTCTGTTGATTTAGCATAAAGGGTAACGAAGAGCCTGTTATTTGAGGATGAAGAAATTGATGATAGTTCTCTGAATGTGATTAAAGCGAGTCGCAGTGAATCCGCTCAGTCTAAAGAGAGAAAAAAACGGAATCAAGAGAACTTTCCTGTGCATAGCTTTCGGACTTTGTTGGAAGACCTGGGGACAATTTGCTTGAATACAGTGGAATGTACGATTAGGGAGGGAAGTTATCGTTTTTCTAAGATAACTCGACCGACTCAACTGCAACAAAAAGCGTTAGATTTATTGGGAGTTTCCCTGATTTGTACCCAGTAACCGGGTGCTGGAAATTCTCTTAATCCCTCCTACAGCATAGGTTATGGCCTTTTGTCAACGGGGAAGTCCAGATATACAGTATTTCTAATTTTTGTTCTTTGAAAAAATTTAAAATTGGAATACGTTGAGGTTCTAAACAACCATATTCTCCCTTGACAACAATTGAAAAACCTGTAATACATTTATCTTTGCTGTCTTGAACAAATTTAATTGGATTTACTGTAATTTCTATAAAATTATCCTTGATTTGGCGACTGTTACAATCTATAGCGTTTCCTGTTCGCAAGAGGTACATTATCGATGTTGAAAAGCTTAATCAGCAAAGGTTTAACAGTGCCACACAGGTGCGAGAAACGCTATATTTGTGGTGTTCCCTTCCAAAATGAATCATTCGAGGCGAGAAGATAGACTAAATTATCAGGAGTTTTGATATGAGATTGATTAGAAGTGTAAAATGCAGAAATTTCAAAGGTGAGAAAATTGTTTTGTGTGTCCATTGGAATGACAGGAGTTAGGTCTATAAACAACATCTAACCTCTATTTTAACTTGTCTATTGAAAAAAAGAGGGCTTATTCAGCCCCCCATTAAACTCTAACTACCGCCAATCCTTGCCACATCGCGGGCGTTGGCTTCAAAAGCCGCATCGAGGGCAGAATCGCCGGTTAAACCGGAATCTAACGCCTCTTTAATACACTGCAACATCCGCTTATAATCCTTGGGCATTACCTTAACAAACTTGGGCAACATTTCCGACCAATTTGCTAAAACCAGGGACGCTTTTTGACTTTGGGTGTAATCAGCATGGCGTTGAATTAACTCGCGTAAATCGTCGATTTCTTCCGCTTCTAGCGCCTCTAAAGCCACCATTTGGGTATTGCAACGAGTGGCGAAATCCCCCGACTCATCGAGGACGTAGGCGACACCACCACTCATCCCGGCGGCGAAATTGCGACCGGTGGGCCCTAAAACAACGACTTTACCCCCAGTCATATACTCGCAAGCATGGTCGCCAACGGACTCAACCACCGTAGTCACCCCAGAGTTACGCACCCCAAAACGTTCCCCAGCAACCCCAGAAATATACACCTCACCACTGGTCGCGCCGTATAAAGCCACATTACCGATGATAATATTCTCCTCGGCCACAAAAGTGGAACCTTTGGGCGGATAAACGATGATTTTGCCACCGCTTAAACCCTTACCCACATAATCATTAGCATCCCCTTCTAACTCCAGTGTCACCCCTTTGGGAACAAAAGCACCGAAACTCTGCCCCGCGCTGCCCTGAAAATGGAGATGTACGGTATCTTCGGGTAAACCCTCCCAGTGACGTTTAGTGATTTCGTTGCCTAAAATCGTCCCCACCACGCGGTTAATATTTTTAATCGGTAGTGTCGCCTTGACTTTTTCGCCTTTTTCAATGGCATCTTTGCATAAATCCAGTAAAACGGTTATATCCAAGCACTTATCTAAACCGTGGTCCTGGGGAATCTGACAATAGCGTCCTACCTCTGGAGCTACCTCCGGTTGATAGAGAATCGGAGTTAGGTCAATTCCTTTCGCTTTCCAATGTTCTACAGCCTGTTTTGGCTCTAATACATCAGTTCGCCCCACCATTTCATTTAAGGTGCGGAATCCCAATTCGGCCATAATTTCCCGCACTTCCTGGGCGATAAATTTCATGAAATTCACCGTATATTCAGGATCCCCGATGAAATTCTTCCGTAATAACGGATCCTGGGTCGCTACCCCCGCCGGACAGGTATTAAGATGACAAACCCGCATCATAATACAGCCTAGAGTTACCAGTGGCGCGGTCGAAAAACCGAATTCTTCGGCCCCCAATAGGGCCGCCACCACCACATCGCGGCCGGTTTTCATCTGGCCATCGGTTTCCACCGCAATGCGACTGCGAAGATTATTTAACACCAATGTTTGATGGGTTTCTGCTAGTCCCAACTCCCAGGGTAAACCCGCGTGTTTAATCGAGGTTTGGGGTGAGGCACCGGTCCCACCATCGAAACCAGAGATTAAAACCACGTCGGCGTGAGCTTTAGCGACTCCGGCGGCGATTGTGCCAACTCCCACCTCAGAAACCAGTTTTACGCTCACTCTGGCCGCACGATTGGCATTTTTTAGGTCATGAATCAACTCCGCTAGGTCTTCAATGGAGTAGATGTCGTGGTGGGGTGGGGGAGAAATTAAACCAACTCCGGGGGTGGAGTGACGGACTTTGGCAATCCAAGGATAGACTTTTTTACCAGGTAATTGACCGCCTTCGCCAGGTTTTGCCCCCTGGGCCATTTTTATCTGCAATTCTCGCGCTTGGGAAAGGTAAAGACTGGTGACACCAAAACGGCCGGAAGCCACCTGTTTAATGGCACTATTTTTCGAGTCTCCCCGTTCATTTGTCCAAGTGTAGCGCTCGGAATCTTCGCCCCCTTCCCCGGTGTTCGACTTGCCACCGATACGATTCATGGCAATAGCGAGGGATTCGTGGGCCTCTTTGGAAATAGACCCGTAACTCATGGCCCCGGTTTTAAAGCGTTTCATAATCGCTTCAATCGGTTCCACTTCTTCGATGGGGATACTTTCCCGGTTTTTAAAGGTTAATAGTCCCCGCAGGGTGAAGAATTTTTGATTTTGTTGGTTGACCAGTTGGGAATACTGCTTAAAGAGGTCGTATTTGCCCAATTTTACCGCTTGTTGCAGGGTGTGAATGGTTTCTGGGCTAAAAAGATGGGCTTCCCCGTCCTTACGCCATTGATATTCACCGCCAATATCGAGGGTATGCACATTAACATCCCGGTCGGGGAAAGCGTGGCCATGTCTGAGTAGGGATTCTTTGGCAATAATTGCTAAATCGGCCCCTTCAATGCGGGAAGCTGTCCAAGTAAAATAGCGATCGACTACCGATCGATTTAAGCCAATAGCCTCGAATATTTGCGCCCCACGGTAGCTTTGCAGGGTAGAAATGCCAATTTTAGAGGCCACTTTAATTACGCCCTTGGTGGCGGCTTTTATGTAGTTTTTACAGGCGGTCTGGTGGTCAACTCCTACCAATAAACCCTCCTCGATCATACTGCCGAGGGTGGCAAAGGCTAGATAGGGATTAATCGCACCGCAACCATAACCGAGTAAAAGGGCGTAGTGATGCACTTCCCGGGGTTCGCCGGATTCCAGGACAAGACCGACTCTGGTACGGGTTCCCTGCCGGATGAGGTGATGGTGTAAACCAGCAACCGCCAGCAGTGAGGGAATCGGGGCGTGATTTTTATCGATACCTCGATCGCTTAAAATAATAATGCTCGCGCCCGCTAAAATTGCCTCGTCCACCTCTTGACAAATTGCCTCAATTGTGCTACGCATCCCCTCGACTCCCGAAGTGGGATCGAAGAGAATGGAAATAGTCACGGTTTTAAATTCGCTATTGCCCTGTAAACGCGCTAATTGGGCGTTAGTGAGGATGGGAGAGTTAAGTTTAATCAGGTGACAGCTTTCTGGCTGCGGATCCAAGAGATTTCTCTCCGCGCCGATAGTGGTGATGGGAGAGGTGATAATTTCTTCGCGAATCGAGTCAATCGGGGGGTTAGTGACTTGGGCGAATAACTGCTGAAAGTAATCATAAAGCAGTTTTGGCCGATCGGACAAGACGGCTAGGGGTGTATCGGAACCCATGGAACCCACTGCTTCCACTCCATCCCGGCCCATGGGGGCTAATAAAAGACGTAATTCCTCAAAAGTGTAACCGAAAGCGGTTTGCTGTTGAATTAGGGAAACAGCAGTTTCCGGTGGCGCAGTTTCAACGGCCGGTAAATCGTCCAAATTGACTAAATTTTCGTTTAACCACTGGCGATAGGGTTTAGCGTTGGCAATAGCTTCTTTTATCTCCTCATCGGCCACGATGCGACCTTCTTTCATATCCACAAGGAACATCCGGCCGGGTTGCAGACGACCTTTAAAAGCGACGCGTTCCGGTTCAATGGGTAAAACTCCCGCTTCCGATGCCATGATTACTAGGTCATCTTTGGTGACGTAGTAACGGGAAGGACGTAAACCATTGCGGTCTAACACTGCTCCCATCATCGTACCATCGGTAAAAGCGATCGAGGCCGGACCATCCCAGGGTTCCATCAAACAGGAATGGTATTCATAAAAAGCTTTTTTCTCATCACTCATCGATTCGTGGGCCGCCCAGGGTTCAGGAATCATCATCATGACAGCGTGAGGGAGAGAACGCCCCGATAAAACCATTAATTCTAGGGCATTATCAAAAATTAAGGAGTCACTACCCTCGATATTAATAACCGGCTGGATTTTTTTGATGTCTTCCCCGAATAAGGGTGAGGCAAACATCGACTGACGGGCGTGCATCCAGTTAATATTACCTCGCAGGGTATTAATTTCGCCATTGTGGGCAATATAACGGTAAGGGTGGGCGCGTTCCCAACTGGGGAAGGTATTGGTACTAAAACGGGAATGGACTAATCCTAAAGCACTTTGAAAGTCGGGGTCGTGTAAATCGGGAAAATAGTCACCCACCTGTACCGGCATTAATTGCCCTTTATAGACAATGGTACGACTAGAAATACTGCAAGGATACCAGTAACGATTAAAAGATTGACGACTGAGGTGGGAACGTTTGCGAATAACGTATAATTTGCGTTCAAAGGCCAGATCATCGCTTAAATTGGCATCGCGTTCGATGAAAACCTGTTCGATAAAGGGTTCGGTAGATTTGGCCGAATTGCCTAAACTGGAGTTATCCGTGGGAACATCACGCCAACCGAGAACTTTTAACCCCTCTTCGGCGGCGATTTTCTCGAATTCCTGCCGACCTTTCCCGCGAATTTCGGCATCAGGGGCCGTGTAAAGCATTCCTACCCCGTATTGTCCCGCTGCCGGTAAGGTAAAACCTAGATTACTGGTCACTTTCCGGAAAAATAGGTCGGGGATTTGGCACAAAATACCCGCCCCATCTCCGGTATTTTTTTCCGCACCGCACGCGCCACGGTGATCGAGGTTTAGTAAAATTGTTAAGGCTTGTTCAACAATATCGTGGGACTTTTTACCCGTTTTATGAACGATAAAACCGACACCACAAGCATCATGTTCAAATCGGGGATCGTATAGTCCTTGTTTCCGTGGAGTTTGATTGTTATTCATCTTGTCTAATAGCCTAGCAGTCTGGAAGGGAATGGCCTAGAGGGTGAGCCAGAGTAGCGATTCTAGGTATATCAATTTTGTATCCAGACTGGACCTTCGGTCTTATATCTTAAGGAAATGTTTCGATGTGACAAGGGTTCCTTTACACCGAATCCAACTTCCGACCATTCTAGAACCTAAAAATGGGTCACGGCGATTTTTCTTGGCGATTAAATATATCGAACTTGGTTTCGCATTTCGTCCGCAGTCACTCGATCAAGAATAACCAGTAAACGGGTTGCGATCTCTCGCGGAGGGCGACGGACGGCGAAAATCACCCCGTAATGGGTTCGATTGGCATCGAAGTAATCGCGAACCAGTTCTTCAAAATCGGTTCGGTTGTGAGTGACTAAGGTTCTCCCCTGACTCACCGCGTGAGCGAGTTGTGCTTTATCTGTGGCGTTAAGTTGTCCCGCATCCCTCGCAGTAATCGCGTCAAACCCCCTCGCTCTCAACAACTCGGCGATTAAAACGTTAACATCTTCATCTAGATAGAGACGGATAAAGAGATTATTCACGAATTTTTTAGCAGCGGATCGATTAAGTCGTCGGGAACGCGGTTATGCTCGATATAAGCGTTAATTTCCTCTAGATGGTCGCTGTAATAGGTCAACGCACTGAAGACCTGACTTAACGTCAGATGGGGCATTCCTAGGGGTATTTCTTCGGGAGCGACCCCCAGACGCCAAGTTTCGACGATGGCGCGGACGGGTGTACGGGTTCCTTTGATAATTGGTTCCCCGTGTAAAATCTCGTCGTCTCGAACGATATAGAGATATTCGGTCGCTTGAACCATCGCGGTTTTCTGGAGTGGATATCGTTTAGTTTATCGTATCGATCGAACCCCCGACTATTCCCCATAAATATCGGTTCGGTTACTTCCGCCACCCGATCTCACTTGCGGCGATTGTTTCGCTCTTTCTCGCCATTTTTTTGAATTTTCTGTAATTACCTCGCCCATCGATCGGGCTTTTTCCGCCGCATCCCGCGCCATTTCCAGAATTTCCTCTAGTTCCCGTTCATTTAGTCCTGTTTCTTTTCCTTCCATCACCGTAAACCCTGCAAACGATTTTGGCTCTTCGGGAATTGCTATGCAAATAATTAACTTAAAATAAAATTCGATGAGAGCGCCTACGCTCAAAAGTAGCTGAAATCCATACAGGGAAGGACTTAAGGCACAAACAGGTTAATACCAAAAGATAGACAATT
>NZ_SFBZ01000091.1:0-6223 GCF_007095495.1 Microcystis sp. M_QC_C_20170808_M9Col
CAGACTTGGAAACTATCTCATCAAATTAGTCCCCCCATAGAACCCCCTTGAGCCATCTGGCACACTTTTCTCTTTTTGTCAAATTTTATGTTAAGAAAGATGTGACTAATGGATAGCTTGATAAGGGGGGTGTCTGACAGTTTTTAACACCTACCTACTTAGTGCCAGATTAATTTCTTAGCTAGGATAGGCAAGAGGCAGCTAGAAAAAATTCTCCTGTCTCCTGTCACGGCTGCTGGCAGTAAGTAATTTTGCCGGCATCTGATATTCAAACTCAAGCAACTATGTGTCAACTTCTAGGCATGAATTGTAATGTCCCCACGGATATCTGTTTTTTCCTTCGAGGGATTTTGTGCGCGGGGAGGAAAAACCGACGAACATCGAGACGGTTGGGGAATTGCCTTTTTTGAGGGTTTAGGCTGCCGAACTTTTATTGATGTTAAACCCTCGATCGCTTCTCCGATTGCGGAATTAATTAAAAACTATCCCATCCATTCTACCAATGTTATCGCCCATATTCGCAAAGCCACCCAAGGAGAAATTAAACTAGAAAACTGTCATCCTTTTCGGCGGGAATTGTGGGGAAAATATTGGGTTTTTGCCCATAATGGTAATTTAGAAAATTTCTCACCTGCTGCGGGAGATTTTTATCAACCGGTTGGGGAGACGGATTCGGAAAAAGCTTTTTGTTTAATTCTTAATACCCTGCGAGAGACTTTTCCCCAGGGCAAACCTTCCCTAGAACAACTCTATCCAGTCCTAAAAACTATCACAAACTCTATCGCTTGTCAAGGTATTTTTAATTATCTTTTATCCGATGGTGAACACTTTTTTGCCCATTGTTCAACTAAATTAAGCTATATAATCCGGCAATATCCTTTTGCGGCTGCTCATTTAATTGATGAAGATGTTAGCGTTGATTTTCAAGCTTTAGCTCGTCCGGGCGATCAAGTGGCAATTATTGCCACTACTCCCTTAACTGATAATGAAGTTTGGACAACGATTAATTCAGGAGAATTATTAGTTTTTCAGCAGGGCGCAGCAATTTTAAGTTAATCTTACCAGTGGTCACTTTGCCGAGATTTTTCTAAATCAATTAACTGAGTTTTTAGTCCTAACCAATCTAATTGATGGGCGAGGCAATCTGAACCAATTTTTCCCGCTTCTAGATAAATAACTCTCTCGGCAAATTCCTCTAAAAAATCTAGTTGATGATTGACCATAATTATCGTCATTGAACTTTGATTATTTAATACTTCTAATAACCTGGTGGCCGTGCCTGTATCTAAAGCAGAGGTGGGTTCATCTAATAACAGTATGCTCGGTTCTAACAACAAAGCTCTGGTAATTGCCACTAATTGTCTTTGTCCTAAAGATAATTCTAACTCCCCGCGCTCAAACCACTGTTCAGGAATTTTTAATAGAGATGTCCAACGGTCAATTCTCTGATTAATTTCGGCAGGAGTAAATTTTTTTAATTGCAGAGGATAAGCGAGAGCATCTCGAACAGTCATCCCTAATAACTTCGACTCTTGTAGCAATAAAACTATCTGTTGTCGCAGGGAAATAACCGGTATTTCCTGAATCGATTTACCTCGAAAATAAATATTTCCCGTGCTGGGTTCCTGCAAACGATTTAACAATCGTAAAAGAGTCGTTTTTCCTGCCCCAGATGCTCCGACAATAGCTAACTTTTCTCCTTGCTTGATGCTAAAAGTAATATCTTCTAACAGATAAGCACTACCCCGTCGGATAGCTAAATTTACTTGCTGTAGTTCTAAAATCAAGAGCGTTCTTTTCCTTACTTAGTTCAAACTTATTATATAATGAAAATAGCCCAATGAGTTCGGCAGGTATTCCCCATGGTTAGTCAAGTTAACAAAACCGAGATTATCTATCCTGAGAGCGACGGTAAACCGATGGCAGATAATACTAAACAATTTCACTGGATAGTAACGATTAAGCAGAATATCGACTGGTTATATATCGATGATCCCCAGGTATTTGTAGCGGGGGATCTGTTATGGTATCCCGTGCAAGGCCAGCCGAAAATTGCTGCCGCTCCTGATACGATGGTAGTATTTGGCAGACCGAAAGGCGATCGAGGTTCCTACAAACAATGGCAAGAAGATAATCTTGCTCCTCAAGTCGTCTTTGAGATTCTTTCTCCCAATAATACCTCCATCGAAATGGCCAAAAAATTGCTATTTTATGATCGCTATGGAGTCCAAGAATACTACGTCTATGATCCCGATGATAATAGTCTAGAAGCTTGGCAGCGAATTGGTGACAGTTTAGACAGTGTTAGTGAGGTTAATAATTGGGTGAGTCCCCGTTTAGGCATTCGTTTTGACTTAACCGACGAGTTAAAAATTTATCGTCCTGATGGTACTCAATTTTTGTCCTACAGCGAAATTAATCAACTACTGGAGCAGGAAAAGCAACGGGCTGAAAATGAACGACAACGGGCTGAAAATGAACGCCAACGGGCTGAACAGGTCAATCAGCAGTTAGTAGAAATGGAGGCAAAACTGCAAAAATATCGTCAACTTTTTGGGGAATTACCTAACTAGGGTCTGCTGAATAAATGTGAAATATAGACGAGGTAAGGGGTTTGGGGCCTGTTTGGCGAGGCAGGTGCAAGATTTTAAAGCTAGTGGCTCAAAAACCTTGCATCTTGATCGGCGATTGCGTCCTGTAGGGGCGAAGCATTCGGGCAATAACTTATTGCTGAAACCGTAGATTTTCTATCCGAATGCTTCGCCCCGATTTTTTCAGCCAGCCCTAACTAGCGACGGGAGCATAACAAAAAAAAAGAGGACTGGTTAGTCCTCTTAACAAGATTAGTTTTCGCTAAATGTTAAACACAGAATGATTGCCAGGCCTAGTAGGCTAGACCCATACTGCGGGTGGTTTCTGCTCCGAGATAAACCCGAATGCTCAAGAAATCCGTCGGACAAGCGGTTTCGCAACGTTTGCAACCAATACAGTCTTCCGTGCGGGGGGAAGAGGCAATCTGGGCAGCTTTACAGCCATCCCAAGGAACCATTTCCAGCACGTCGAGGGGACAAGCCCGAACGCATTGGGTGCAACCGATACAGGTATCGTAAATTTTAACGCTATGAGACATCGAATTATGACTCCTTACCGAGTGTTCTCCATGTTAAATTTCGGGTTTATCGGTTAGTTTACCTTACAGCGATCTGTTCATCGCTCGATCGGTGACATAACTTTAAACTCTGTAACACTTGGGGCCAAATGGCGATCGCTAGTCAGGGATCGGGCAATTCTAAAATAGCCTTAAAGAATTGCTTGCCGGGGTTACGGGGGGAACCGAAAAAGGTAATCTGGATCGCAAGATAATTTATTTCGTTTGCCAGTATGACAGAAATAGCGATCGAATCGATCCTACAGGAAAATCGGCTGTTTCCTCCCAGTGCCGAATTTGCCCAGAATGCCACCATTAAAAGCTTTGAAGAATACCAGCAACTCTACGCCAAAGCCAAGGCCGATCCCTCGGCTTTTTGGGCCCAATTAGCCGAAAAAGAATTACATTGGTTTGAAAAATGGTCAGAGATTCTTGACTGGCAGCCCCCCTTTGCTAAATGGTTCGTCAACGGCAAGATTAATATTTGTTACAACTGTATTGACAGACATCTCACGACATGGAGGCGCAATAAAGCTGCCATCATCTGGGAAGGAGAACCGGGAGACAGCCGCACCATTACCTACGAACAGCTACACCGAGAAGTATGTCAATTTGCCAACGCTTTAAAAGAATTAGGCGTGAAAAAAGGCGATGTGGTCGGAATTTATATGCCGATGATTCCCGAAGCGGCCATTGCTATGTTAGCCTGTGCCAGAATTGGCGCGCCCCACAGTGTAGTTTTTGGGGGATTTAGTGCCGATGCTTTGCGCGATCGTCTTAATGATGCGGCCGCTAAGGTGGTAATCACTGCCGATGGTGGTTTCCGCAAGGATAAAGTCGTTGCCCTCAAGGAACAGGTAGATCTGGCTCTAGCCGATAATAGCGCCCCCAGTGTGGAAAAAGTTCTCGTTGTCCAGCGCAGCAAGGAACCCATCAATATGGTTGCCGATCGCGATTACTGGTGGCATGATCTACAAAAACAGGTATCTGCTAATTGTCCGGCCGAACCCATGGATAGCGAAGATATGTTATTTATCCTCTACACCAGTGGTTCCACCGGCAAACCGAAAGGAGTCGTCCACACCACCGGCGGTTATAATCTCTACACCCATGTCACCTGCAAATGGATTTTTGACCTGAAAGACACCGATGTTTACTGGTGTACTGCCGATGTGGGTTGGATTACCGGCCATAGTTATATCGTTTACGGACCGCTTTCCAATGGTGCCACCACGGTAATGTATGAAGGGGTTCCCCGTCCCTCTAATTTAGGCTGTTTTTGGGATGTAATCGAGAAATATCGGGTTAATATCTTTTATACTGCCCCCACTGCTATCCGCGCTTTTATCAAAATGGGTGAAGACATCCCCAATAGCCGGGATTTATCCTCTTTGCGCTTACTGGGAACCGTGGGAGAACCGATTAACCCGGAAGCGTGGATGTGGTATCACCGGGTTATCGGTAAAGAAAAATGTCCGATTGTCGATACTTGGTGGCAAACGGAAACCGGGGGGATTATGATTACTCCCTTACCCGGGGCAATTGCCACCAAACCGGGGTCAGCAACCCTACCTTTCCCCGGTATTATGGCCGAAGTGGTGGACTTAGACGGCAATCCCACCCACGCGAATGAGGGGGGTTATCTGGTGGTCAAACATCCCTGGCCCGGTATGATGCGAACAGTCTATAAAAATCCCGATCGCTTCCGTAATACCTACTGGGAACATATCGCCCCCAAAGATGGCCAATATCTCTATTTTGCTGGAGATGGTAGCCGTCAGGACGAAGACGGTTATTTCTGGGTAATGGGGCGCGTCGATGACGTGATGAGCGTTTCTGGCCACCGTTTAGGGACAATGGAGATCGAATCAGCTTTAGTATCCCATCCTGCGGTAGCGGAGGCGGCTGTAGTGGGACGACCAGATGAAATTAAAGGGGAAGAAGTCTATGCTTTTGTGACTCTCGAGGGGCATTATGAAGCGAGTCCGGAGTTAGCGCAAGCATTAAAGGATCACGTTGTCAAGGAAATTGGCATTATTGCCCGACCGGGAGAAATCCGTTTTACCGATGTGCTGCCAAAAACGCGATCGGGTAAAATTATGCGTCGTCTCTTGCGAACTTTAGCATCAGGTCAAGAGATTTCTGGTGATACTTCTACTCTAGAAGATCGATCGGTTTTGGATAAATTACGGCAAGGTGCGTAATTTAATTGCCGGTTTTTCCTAGCAGTTAGGGTGAGGAATAAGAGTTAATCTTATCTCACTCTAACGGGAGTGATGCTCGGTGAACATATTTGCTCAAGCACCAAAGCTATAACTAATAATAAATCCTGTTGAAAAGGTATAGGGGAAGTGGGGAAGTGGGGAGAAACAATCCATAACTTGGGAGTTAATCACAGGATTAAAAACGGATTTAGTATAATAGCAAAGATAAGAGCGAATTGAAATTATAGGAGTTTAATCAATGACCACCACCACTACTACCGATAATGATTTAAAAAGACTAGAAGATTTAATCCTCAATGGACAGAAGATAATCGAACATCGATTCAACGAGATCGACAATCGACTCACTATCATGGACAATCGACTCACTACCATGGACAATCGACTCACTACCATGGAAACTCGACTGATTGAGGTTGACAATCGATTGAAGGTGATCGAGAATGGACAAGCGGAAATGAAAGCTGATGTCAAAACTGTTCAAAAAGATACTACCGATTTAAAGATTGAACTCACGGAAGTTAAAGGTGATATTAAAACTCTTGATAGTAAATTTGATGACATGAATAAACGCTTAGAGAAAGTCGAAGGAACCCAAAAAAATCAAATTTGGACATTGATAACTGTCCTAAGTGGTTCCTTACTAGCCGTGGGATTTAGAAGTTTTTTTATCGACAATAATCCCTAATCTCAGCAAGAGAATTGCTATATAACAGTTTTATGAGAAAGGCTGTTAATTAGGGTTTGCTGAAAAAGTCATTGAAAAGTACAGGTCTCTTAATCAATGATTTCACTTAGCTACAAGCATAAGCTTTAGTTGTTGATTAATTTTTAAGTCATAACTTATCCT
>NZ_SFBZ01000092.1:0-10868 GCF_007095495.1 Microcystis sp. M_QC_C_20170808_M9Col
CCTGAAAAAGTGCCTACCATTGGAGTGATTGGGGGGAAAATTTAGGGATTTTTTCCCTGAAAATTAGGTAATTGACCACCTGAAAATGGGTAAAACCCCACACCCCACACCCCACACCCTGCCCCCACGAAAAACTTTTTCAGCAGCCCCTAAGTAGTCGGGCCTAACTTTTTTCAGTCTGGCGATTATTGGCGTTTCCTCTCTACCAATCCTGACAAAATTTCATTTAGATAGGAGTCCTAATGTTAATCCATGTTGGTTATGAATTTGGCTTTGATGTCCCCTTACCCGTGGTCATGTTGTTAAAACTTTATCTACACCCCTCAATTTTAAATCAAGTTAGACAATCGGAAAATTTGCAGGTGGAACCGGCAACAAAAATAGAAGAATTTTTAGATAGCTTCGGTAATCGAACCAGTCGTCTAATTTTACCCGACGGACAGATCCGCATTCACAATGAAGCAGTTATCGAGAATGAATGGAAACCCGATATCGTTAATTGGAATGCCCAAGAAATTCCTTTAGCAGAGTTACCAACCCAAGTTTTTCCCTACCTAATGAGTAGCCGTTATTGCGAAGTAGATTTGCTTGCGGAAATTGCCTGGGAACTTTTCGGACAAACTCCCCCCGGTTGGGCAAGGGTACAAGCGGTTTGTGATTGGGTTCATAGTCACATTCGTTTTGGTTACGAATACGCGCGGGTGACGAAAACCGCCTATGATGTCTATCGGGAAAGAACGGGGGTTTGTCGCGATTTTAACCATCTAGCTTTGACTTTTTGCCGTTGCCTAAATATTCCTGCCCGTTATGCCTCCGGCTATCTCGGAGATATCGGTATTTCTCCCCAACCTCTACCGATGGATTTTAGTGCTTGGTTTGAAGTTTATTTAGACCATCAATGGTACACCTTTGATGCTCGTCATAACACCCCCAGAATCGGGCGGATTTTAATGACTCGCGGCTTAGATGCCGTCGATGCTTCCCTAACAACTTCTTTTGGTCAAGTAAATTTAACAAAATTTAAAGTATGGACGAGCGATGTTTCCCACCTCTATGCTTAATCAGAGTATTTATTAAACCTCTTGCATAATTAATTTTTGAGGGTTCAAAAACGGCAAAAATAAGGATTAAATTGCCTGAAAGTGCCAGCCATTGGAGTGAACGGGGGGAATAAAACCCTACACCCCACACCCTACACCCTACACCCCACACCCCACCAACAAGCTTTTTCAGCAAACCCTACTTAGATAAAAATTACTTTTCTACCTTAACCCGTTGAGTAACGACAACAATCCCATCTCCTTGAATTAAAATCGCCGATAACCAACGATTTTCTGGTGTTGCCGGTGCTTTTACCCGCTTAAATAAACCGCCAGACTGTAATAATTCCAATTCTAGAGGCTTTGTATTAATATAACGCTCAATATCTACTTTCTCATCGATCGCCGCTCCAGCCAATAAATCATCCCCCAAAGGTTCGCGAACAATCACATCAAAATCAAATTCTTCACCCACTTTCACCCTTTCCGGAATTCTCACTTGAATACTGGGGGGATTTTTGCCGGTGCTTAACTCAACTCTCTCGCTTAAAATTTCCTGATAAACCAGTTTATTGCCTTGAAATTGCTGACGAGAACGAATAGTAGCATTCATTCCCACCACTCGTCCCTGCACCTTTCCCGTCCCGGTAATTTTAGTAATTGTATTGGCCGTTAACTTATCACCAGAACGACTCCAAGATTCGAGAGTAGTGGTGTATTGTAGATTGTTATAACGTTCCCAAAAATGAGTTAAAGCCTTTTTAGTTTTTTCGTAGGTCAAGCCATCGGAGTTAGTAAATTTCGGACTATAAAACTCCATTAATTGCTTGAGATCTCGCTCATTAGCCGCCGTTTCGATTTTGGAGATAAGGGTTTTTAAATTAGCCGGGGCAGTTTCTGGCTTTTCGGCCCGCAGACCGGTAGCAAGGGCAAAAGTTAACCCCAAACCTAACAGCAACGACAGGGAAAAATTGAGGGATTGACGAAAAAATTTATCGGGGATCGTGTTCAAGTTACGCATTAGTGATAGTTTGTGTAAGGATCGATCAATAACTATGGTAGATTATTTCATTCTAGGGCTGAATTTCCCCTCTCTCGAATTATGGCACGCACTCCAACCCGTCTATTGATTGCCGCTAGTGGTACTGGTGGTCATTTATTTCCCGCTTTGGCCCTGGCCGAGCGCTTGCCGGATTACGAGATTGAATGGTTAGGAGTTCCAGACCGTCTCGAACAGTCCTTAGTTCCAAAAACCTATCCCCTGCACACCATCCCCATTGAGGGATTTCAAACCCGTTTGGGGTTAAAAACTCTCAAGATTCTGTTCAGTCAACTGCGGGCCATTTGGCAAGTGCGTAGTTTAATCAAAAAACGTCAGATAGCGGCAGTTTTTACCACCGGGGGTTATATCGCGGGCCCGACCATTTTAGCGGCTCGTTTAGCCAATATTCCCGTCATCCTACACGAATCTAACTACATACCGGGCAAAGTCACGAAAGTTCTCGGTCGCTGGTGCGATACGGTTGCCCTCGGTTTTCAGGGAACCGCCAGCTATTTACCCGGCACTCGCACCACTTGGGTTAGTACACCAGTACGGGAGCAGTTTCTCATTCCCCAGTCCCTAGATTTACCGATTCCAGAGACTGCTTTTTTAATTGTCGTTGCCGGTGGTTCTCAAGGGGCCGTGGCTCTTAATCAACTTGTGCGACAAAGCGCTCCCCAATGGTTAGAAAAAGGCATTTATATCGTGCATCTCACGGGAGAAAACGACCCCGAAGCGGATAGTTTGCGCCATTCTAACTATTTTTCCCAGCCTTTTTACGACAATATGGCAGGATTATGGCAAAGAGCTAATCTGGCTATCAGTCGCTCCGGTGCCAGCACTTTAACAGAATTAGCGATCACTTGTACGCCTTCGATTTTAATTCCCTATCCTTTTGCTGCCGAAGACCATCAGTTCTATAATGCCCAAGTTTTCGCTGAAGCTCAAGCCGCTTATCTTTATCGTCAAAATGAGTTAACTGCTCAGTTTTTAGGCGAATTAGTCCTGGATTTATGGTCTAATCCCGAAAAATTGGCCGCCATGGCCCAACAAGCTTCTCATCTAGCCATTAGTGACAGTGCCGATTTATTAGCCGATTTGTTGAGAAGAAAGAGTCACAAAGATAGTTTTTGAAACAAATCAGCCACCGGAAAAGTGAACCCCGGAACCACATCTTCCCCCTCCAGAAAATCTCCTGATGTTAATAATCCCTGCGGTTCGTACCCGCAACGATAAACTAAAACATAGTGTTGACGGGGACTGATAACCCAGAGCAAACGAGTCCCATTGGCAAAATATTCGGCAATTTTGTCCTCGATTTCTGCCACTGTATTCCCTGGAGAGAGAATTTCTACCACTAAATCGGGCCCACCTTCTAAAAAACTCGTCGGCAATTCTTCCAATCCTTGCAGACGTTCCTTGGCAAAAAAGGCTATATCAGGAGAACGTTTATTGCCATTTTTCATAGTAAAAGCAGTGCTGGAGTCCAATAATACCCCTAGTTTTCGAGATGTTACTAAAGCGAATAAAGCAGCACTTAAAAGAATGGCAATATAACCGTGTAAAGCCCCAGAATTCCCCAGATTAATTAACTCTCCCTTGACCAATTCGTAACGATTACCATCGTCAGGTAACGCCATAAACTCTGCATCAGTCCATACTTTTGTCTCTGGAGTTTTCATCACAGTAGTTTCTCGAATAGACATAACTTATCCTCGGTAAAGATTCACAAGTAAAACCCTTAAAGAATTTCCTGTAACATCCGATTGGCCTGGGAAGCGTAACCACCACCAAATAAATTAAAGTGATTGAGAATGTGGTAGAGATTGTAAAGAGTTTTGCGCTGTTGATAACCGGCATCGAGGGGGAAAACATCGTTATAACCCCGATAAAAAGCCGCCGGAAAACCGCCAAAAAGTTCCGTCATGGCTAAATCTACCTCCCGGTCTCCCCAATAGGTGGCCGGGTCTAAAATTACTGGTTCCCCATCGACGGTAATGGCCGCATTTCCCGACCACAAATCACCGTGGACGAGGGAGGGATGGGGTTGATGCTGACTCAAAATCTCGCTAATAGCGGGAATAACTTGATCCTCGTCGGGAAAATTGCCGCCGCGCTCCTTCGCAAGTCTTAATTGATAGCCAATACGCTGATGAGCGAAAAAATCCGCCCAATTATTACTAATGGTATTAATCTGGGGAGTAGAACCAATGGTATTATTACACTGCCAACCAAAGCGATCGGATAAAGAAACTTGATGTAAATGAGCTAAATTTCGCCCCATTTTTTCCCAGCTTTGACTATTGCCACCGCCGAATTCTAGCCACTCTAGCACTAAATAACTAGATTTCTCGGCAATTCCCCAACAAATTGGCTTTGGAACCCTGATAGTTTTGGTAGCGTGAATTTGCTTTAATCCTAAAGCTTCGGCTGCAAACATGGCCTCTTGGTTCGCTTGGTTAATCTTAACGAAATAAATTAAACCATTGCCAGTGACGGCATAACCCTGATTGATGCAGCCACCACTAACGGGATGACTTTTCTCGATTTCAAAGGGTTTTTCCGTGGTTTGGGCAATATGTCGGGCAATTTGAGTCCACATAGGTTATCAGTTATCAGTTATCAGTTATCAGTTATCAGTTGTAAGTTTTAAGTTATCAGTTATCAGATGTAAGTTATCAGATGTAAGTTTTAAGTTAATTAGTTATTGATTTATTTATTTATCTTCATCTTTATCCCTGATTACTGTTCACTGATTACTGATTACTGATTACTGATTACTGTTCACTGATTACTGAATTGGTCTTACCACCACCACACCGTAAGCGTGGGGATTTAAATACTCTTGACAGGCATTTTGAATATCCTCTAAAGTGAGGGCTTCAATGTGTTGGGGATAACAAAAAGCTGGTTGTAAATCACCGATCTGAGTATGATAATAACCGTAAAGGTTGGCTCGATCGCTCGGTCTTTCATTGCTAAAAATAAACCGATTGGCCACTTGGGTTTTGACTCGTTCCAGTTCAGAAACTGTCACAGCTTCCTGTTGAATTTGTCCAATCTGTGCTACTACCTCCCTTTCCACTTGCTCGATATTTTCCGAGGCTAATTGGGCCGACACGGAAAACACTCCTTGCACTGCTTGGGACATATTACTGGCAGTTATTTGGGAAACTAAGCCCTTTTCTTGGCGCAGAGATTGAAATAATCGCGATACCTTGCCCTGACCGAGAATAGCCGCTAAAACATCGAGAGGATAGGTTTTTTCTAAGTCTCTCAACCCCGGCACTTTCCAAAATAGGATTAAGCGGGCCTGCTGCAAATTTTCATCCTCGTATTCTTGACGGATAATCTCGTTAAAGGCAGCTTCGGGCTTTAGATGGGCGATAGGATGGGAAATAAGCCCAGAATTGCCCTTACTGCCTAAAGTATCTAGAGAATCGCTCACAATAGCCATTAAATCATCTACAGGCAAATTACCCACCACTGCCACCGTCATCCATTCGGGACGATACCAAGTCTGATGAAAATCGCGCATTTGTTGAGGAGTAAGATTTTCAATCACTGCCGTCGGACCCAACACCGGACGACGATAGGGTAAAACTTGAAAACAGGTCTCCATGGTGCGATAAAAAGTGCGCCGACGGGGATTATCCTGAGAACGACGAATTTCTTCTAAAATAACCTGTCTTTCCCGCTCAAAAGCTTCATCGGGGATTAAAGCTTCTAAAACCACTTCTAGCTGCAGCGGGGCCAGATGGGCGAAGTCCTGCGGGGCAGTGGTAATGTAATAATGGGTGTATTCTTGGCTAGTAGCGGCATTAGTCACCGCTCCTCTCGATTCGATCGCCCGTTCAAATTCACCACTGTCTAAGTTACGGGTTCCCTTAAAAACCATGTGTTCGAGAAAATGAGCCATCCCATTGATCTGATCCGATTCTAAGGCCGAGCCGACCTGCAGCCAGACATTGAGATTAACCGCTTCTACCGGTTGACTTTCGGCAATAATCGTTAAACCATTGGCAAGACGGTGCAGAATCGGAGTGTTAAGCGTGGCAGGTTTCCCTAGGATAGCCGTCATTCTTTATTAGTCCTCGGTAATCACTCTGGCAAAAATTGTCACTTTTCTCTATTGTAGTCCCAGACTTTCACAGAGCAAACAAGATCAGGTGTTGGGTGTTAGAAGTCAGTATTCAGGAGACAGGAGACAGGAGATCATTTCATTTATCCTCCCCACACCCCACTTCCCCACTTCCCCACTTGCCTCTGAGAAAAAAAAATGCTATGATAAAACTAAATCGGGCTTCTACGTTGGTGACTGCCTTTCAAGTTTTTTGATCTATGCTTGATTGTGATAAGGGAGCAAGTAACCAATCCGTGTGGTAGTAAACCGAGCTTGTACTCGGAAACAGAAACGCGGAATATAAGTTCCCACCTGGTTAACCCAGGTCATAAACTTAGGTAAAACGGCGTAGCGGTCTTTTCAAGTTTTTCGAGCATATATAGGCCAAATTCTGGGGAGATTCCCTGTACTTCCTTAGTTTTGCCCTCTTGGTTGGTCAAAAAAGCCAGTATCTATATTTTTTTCTAGGTTAAAGACTACTGTTTTCGGTAACGTTTGTCACCGCTAAATTGTGACAATCTGGACTACACTAGGGGAAAATTTATGAATTATTGTTAAGCAATGACTGAAAAACAGCCAAGAGTTGTTATCATAGGCGGCGGATTCGCGGGTTTATACACGGCCAAAGCCCTAAAAAACGCTCCCGTTCACGTTACCCTCATCGATAAGCGAAATTTCCATCTTTTTCAGCCCCTCCTCTATCAAGTCGCTACTGGGGCGCTGTCTCCGGCCGATATCTCCTCACCTTTGCGCTTAATCCTACGGGGCCATGAGAATACAGATATTCTCCTCGATCATGCCATAGATATAGATCCAGTTAAGGGAGAAGTGATCTTGGAAGATCACCCACCGATCGCCTACGATCAGTTAGTTATTGCCACGGGAGTCAGTCATCACTATTTTGGCAATGATCAATGGCAACCCTACGCTCCCGGGTTAAAAACCATTGAAGACGCAGTAGAAATGCGTCGTCGCATCTATCTAGCTTTCGAGAAGGCCGAGAAAGAAATCGATGCCGAAAAGCGGCAAGCTTTATTAACTTTTGTTATTGTCGGTGGCGGACCGACGGGGGTAGAATTAGCAGGGGCGATCGCTGAAATTGCCCACGGTGCGCTTAGGTCTGATTTTCACCAGATTAACCCCACAGAAGCGAAAATTTTGCTCTTAGAAGGGATGGATCGAGTATTACCCCCATATTCACCCGATTTATCCGCTAAAGCTGCCGCTTCTCTCATAAAATTAGGGGTGACAGTGCAAACTAACAGCATCGTTACCAATATTGTTGAAGGTTGTGTCAGCGTCCGTCAGGGAGAAAAGACGACAGAAATCGCCGCCGAGACAATTTTATGGGCAGCAGGGGTAAAAGCATCGAGAATGGGGCGAATTTTGGCCGAAAGAACCGGGGTAAATCTCGATCGCGTCGGCCGGGTAATCGTCGAACCGGATTTAAGTATCGCTGGTTATGCCAATATTTTTGTGATCGGGGATCTGGCTAATTTTGCCCATCAGGGAGATAAACCTTTACCCGGAATTGCCCCCGTGGCCATGCAGGAGGGCGAATATCTGGCCAATTTATTAATTTCTCGCCTAAAAGGGCAAACTATTCAACCTTTTCATTATATCGATCGAGGTAGTCTGGCAGTTATCGGCCAAAATGCGGCCGTGGTTGATTTGGGATTTGTCAAGTTTTCCGGGTTCATCGCTTGGTTAGTCTGGGTTTGGGCCCATATTTACTATCTGATCGAATTTGATAATAAATTAGTGGTGATGGTGCAATGGGGTTGGAATTATTTTACCCGCGGTCGTGGCGCTCGTTTGATTACGGGAGAGGGGCAGAATTTAGCCTCGGGACAATTGCCGCAAAATAACGGCCAAAATAATAACAATCTTGCCGTTTCTAACCAGAAGGAAACTCTCTCTCCACCAATTGTGAAAGTGTGAAAAAATAGCCGTGATTATCTAGTTATCAGTTAGCAGGTAAGAACAATCGATCATGAAAATAGAACATCCTAACAGTCTAGAAATTACCCCAGAGGAAAGCCAAGAATTAGAATATTTACGAGTTACAATTGAACGAGCGATCAAAGATGGTGTGATCACAAGAATAGAATTTGAATCGATTAAAACGATCATGTTTTCTAACAAGAAAAATAATCCCGATCAAATCCTTCGGCAGGTGACACTCTATCGCCATTTAGTCGTTGAAAAACTGAATAATAGCGAACTAATTTTTGAATCTCCTCAATAGGGTGAAATGCTGTTGTAAGCTGCCCGCGCATTTAAATTGCTTGTTGAGATAGGGTGCATCTCACATTTGCAGGAATACCGACAATCAGCAATTGTCAGTGACTCTTAGATGATGACAAATGTATCAGCAGCTGCGTGTAAGCATCCCACCGAAAAGCTAATGCGCGGGGGGTTTGGGGGGTAGAACCCCCCAAAAGCTTGGATTGAGTAATAAAATCGGAAGTAATGCCCAATTTTAGCCGAGAGTTTCCAAGTAAAAATCCCAATTGGTAGATTGACAAAAATGAGATGCACCCTTACCTCCTGCCTTTTGCCTTTATTAGCTTATTCTTTTTTGTCGCTACCCGGAAAAGCTCGACCTTGAATATTTTCTAAAGCTGAAACTGCCGCTTGGGAACCGGCGATAATATCCCGTTCTTCTCCCCCTAAATATAAGCGGCCAAAACTGCCGACGGAAGTAACGTGTAGGATATTAATTAAAGCGGCTTTTTCCGCCTGATTAGCGGCTAGGGAAGCGTAGGCGGCTGGTTGTACTTCTAGAACATATAAAGTCTGTCCTGCCATTAACATCATACCCCTAGAACTACGGTTAATTAATTGGGCTTGGTAAGCGTCAATGTTGCGAATAATTTGGCTAGAGACAATTTGCGGTTTCAGACAATCGCGCTGACTAACGCCTAAATACTGCAAAATTGCCTGACCGGCCGCCCTTACCTCTCCCTGACTGCTAGAATGGAGTTCTAGGAGTCCGTAGAGTCGTTCTACGAATAGAACCCCCGGACGAACCACGGCGGATTTGAGGGCAATATCGGTGATGCGATTAATCTCGATGCCGGGGGAAATTTCAATCCAGAGGGAAGCATCCCCGGGTAAGGGTAAAAATCCTTGGGCGACTGTACCGATGTAAGCGGCGTGTTGAAGCTGTAAATTGTCAAGATAAACGTAACTGCGAAGTTCTACACCCAAGCTAATTTCTCCCTCTCTGGTCTATCTTAAAAAGTTATGGGGACAGTGATAGGTTTTGCCGCCCTATCGATCGCCTTAAGGCCACAGTTAGACCTAAAATGTCTTTAAGTCCCGTTTCTGTCCTCTGGCAAATCCCCATTCCAACCCCGGAGCGACGATTAATCAATCCTTAATTAGGGCTTAGGCATTACCATCTTTCACTATAGTATAGAATTGGGTTTCCTTGGATTTACTGGGGAGAAGCGGTAAAAAAACTATAATTATGGGGACAAACTCAGGGAAAAACCAGCATGACGATTCTTTTAGGGGGAGATATCGGGGGAACTAAAACAATCCTGCGTTTAGTGGATTGCCAAAACTCACCGGATAGTCCCCAACCCCTGCTAACTACTCTCGATCAAGAAATCTATCCTAGTGAACAATACCCCGATCTGGTGCCGATCGTCCAGCAGTTTTTGGCCCGACAGGCTACTATTCCCCCAGTGGCAAAAGCTTGTTTCGGTATTGCAGGTCCAGTGGTTAACAATAGTTCCGAATTGACTAATTTAAGTTGGTCCCTAACTGGCGATCGCCTAAGCCACGAGCTGCAGATTGAGCGGGTAAAATTAATTAATGATTTTGCGGCGATCGGTTATGGGGTGTTAGGATTAGCCCCAGAGGAGCTGCACAATCTACAGTCAGCCCCGGCAGTACCAGAGGCCCCGATTGCGGTTATCGGTGCAGGAACTGGGTTAGGAGAGGGTTTTTTGATTCCTATCTCGAAGGGTAAATATCGGGTGTTTGGTAGTGAGGGTTCCCACGCCGATTTTGCCCCTCGATCGAGTTTAGAATATCAACTATTAAATTATCTCTTGGATCTCTATAATATCGAGCGCATTTCGGTGGAACGAGTGGTTTCTGGCCCTGGAATCACTTCTATCTATCGATTTCTCCACGATAGTAACTCTAGTCAGTCGTCACCGGCCATGGCGGAAATTTACCGCACTTGGTTAGCAGAAATGGGTAAACCGCAAAAAACCGTCGATTTAGCGGCTAAAATTGCCAGTTTTGCCCAAGATAACTCGGATTATCTCTGTTATCAAACCATGAAAATCTTTGTCGAGGCCTACGGTGCGGAAGCGGGCAATTTAGCCCTCAAGTTGCTTCCCTACGGAGGATTATACATCGCGGGAGGGATTGCGGCCAAAAATCTTCCCCTAATGACCGAGGGTAGCTTTATGAAGGCTTTTCGGGCTAAAGGTCGGATGAGGGAGCTATTAAGCAATATTCCCGTCCATATCGTCCTTAATGCCCAAGTGGGACTGATGGGGGCAGTTTCCTGCGCTAGTCAGCTTTGACATCCTCACCGCCGTAAACGGACGGTGATTCCCAAACCTCACGATTTAGGTTTCTGCTTCTTTCCCTTGCGGGGTTCCGCACCTGCCTTAACAGATTTACTCTGTTCTGGTCT
>NZ_SFBZ01000093.1:0-5035 GCF_007095495.1 Microcystis sp. M_QC_C_20170808_M9Col
AGACGAAAAACTTTACAAGTTATTAGAGGCTTACAAAATAATCCCCAAATCTTAGTTATACCTCAAACTCATCAGACGTTCCAATCAGGATTAGATTTATATCAAAATCGTCCAGATAAGGATTACAGCTTAACAGATTGTATATCCATGCAAACAATGCGCCAAATGAATATAAATGAAATTCTTACCCACGATAAGCATTTTACACAAGAAGGATTTTTCATTTTATTTCAAAATATAGAGTTACATTAGATTTGAGAAAACGACTACTAGGAGACAATCATCCCGATGTGGCAACTTCCCTCAACAATTTAGTACATTTGTGCTATTGTCAAGGCAGATACTCAGAAGCGGAACCTTTCTATCTAGAAGCGATTAATATTTTCAGAGAAGGATTAGGGGAAAATCACCCCCATACTCAAACCGTTTATCAGAATTATCTGAGGATGCTGTCTTAACTATGATTGGAATGATTGAATGATGAACTATGATTAGGGAGCTAGTGAAGAGTAGATTAGAGATGAAGATTGATTGAATGAACCAATCCTAGTCAATCACATAATCACATCAATCATAGTTAAGACCATTGGAAAATAGGGTTTGCAGGCGCACGGATTTTCCATTATGAATATAATATCATGTCAAGTCGCCTTTGTCAAGAGAAAATTTAACAACATCCAGAAAAACGTAGTGGACTGTTTCAGCTAAAATAGGGCAATAGATTTCGGCTTAAAGTCTTAGATTATAGAATTTATAGCATTTTTCTAATACACCAAATTAGCTGAAACAATCCAGTAGGGTGCGTTAGACGGCCAAAATTTCCGCTTTAACTTCAAGCTAACAATCCGTCCTAACGCACCACCTATCATCGACTATAATTGAATTAATCACTGCTCACTGATTACTGCTCACTGATAACTGATTACTGATAACCGATAAAGCTATGACACTCAAAGAACAACTTATTAAAGAAATCGAGCAGACACCTGACACCCTTTTGACTCAATTACTTGACTTTTTGCTCTTTATCAAAGAACGACATACTGAAATAGAAATTACAGAAGAAGAACAAGCTAACATAATAGCTTCTGAATCAGCTTATCAAGCAGGAGACTATCTAACCCTCGAAGAATATGAGGCAACTCAAGCGTGAACTAGAGAGTTATTATTCCGAAACCCGTTCAAAAACAACTAAACAACTTACCCAAACAACAACGCAAACGCCTAATTACTGCCATTCGACTACTTACCGATACACCTCGCCCTAGCGGAGTCAAGAAACTCAGGCTCTTCGGTTTGTGTTATGCAATGGAGGGGAGTTATAAGGGATGGAACCCTTATATAGAAAGGCATTTAGCTATTTTTGTCAATTGTTTTTTATCTAGAGCGAACTAATCAATTAAGAAACTCAAAGGATATGATGATACCTACCGAATTAGAATAGGGGATTATCGCATCATTTACAAAATTCAAGATAAAGAAATGCTGATTATCATATTGAGTAGTATTCATCGCCAAGATGCTTATTGAGCCTCTGTAACATCTTCCTTCAACAATTTAGCATTATTATATTATTGCCAAGTAAGGTACAAATCAGCTAAAAATGTTAAGAAAGCGGGGTAATTTTTCTCTATTCCCCCGCCGGAGCAAGTGAATAATTAATCGGGCAATTTATACTGTTCCACAATCTTTTTAGCATATTCAGGAACATGAGCCGCTAATTTTTTAGGATAATTACGTTTAACATAAAGGTAATTACGGGTAAAGTGAGAATCGATGGAAAAGCGAGCATATTCTAAACCTTTAGGCCCGATTTTTTCAATTACTACTCCCATCATTTTTGCCGCCCACATAGGTAAAGTTACACCTTTATCGTAGGCGGGAATGCTATTTTGTACCGCCTGTTTTCTATCACCACTAGACATAACATCTTGGGTATCTAATTGGTCTTTAACTAACTCTAACATTTCCTTGCCCGTATCATTACGAACGACAATCCATTGCCAGCCAAAAGGTGCGCCCATATAGCCCACAACTAAATCGGCAAGGGAGTTAACATAATCAAAACAAGTCATACAGGAAGGGGCAAAAACATCCTTTAATTTATTAGTCTTTAAGCCAAAAAAGGGAACCATTTCCATCGAGCCATCTTCGTGTTTAAAGTGTACCCGAAAATCCTGCATAAATTCGTAATGAACCACGGTTTCTGGGGAACGACTGGTAGTTTCTAGAAACTTTTGCAGTCCTGAGCGGGTGACATTATCGACGCAGGGAGTTCCTAAGACATATAACTTTTCCAAGCCTAATTTTTTTTCTACTGCTCTTAGGGCTTGAATTTGACAACCAACTCCGATAACTAATAACCGTTTCATGCCTGATTTTTCAATTTCTTCTAGGACTGATAAATTGGGAGAAAGAGTCGGTTTATTAACTTTAGCGGCGAGAATTTCTTCGGTGGTACGGGCGAGAATCGGTTGCGGTTGAAAGCGATCCTCGGCGGTATTCTGCACACAAACCACCCCTTCTACTAAACCACGATTGAGCATTTCACAGGCAATTGTGCTGACAATTCCTGTCCATTGCGCCCCGGGAATAGCTTGTTTTTTCTTGGCAGCCATCATCTCTTGATGAACGCCAAAATAGAGATCATTTTCCTGATTTAGATCGCGACTTTTGCCGTGTGCTTCTGCTTCTAAATCGGCGATTTGTTGATTGAGAAAAGCACAAGCTTCTTTAACGTAGTGAATATAATAAGTGTCACAAAGTCCGCACTCGCTACACAATTCTTTGGCAGGACGACGACTATTGGGCTTGAGGGCTTTGGCTTTGAGGTGTGGCGCAAGCGAGTTCATAATCTTAAAAGGCAACTAGGTCAAGGGTTTTTTTCTATCGATCGTTTACCTTACCGCATTCCATCACTTTGTTAGCAATCTTTTTAAAGAAATGTAACGATTACCCGGAATAGGATCAGAGCAAAGCTTCTAAGGTGGCGACGACGGAAGCCGCTAAAGTTTCTAAATCATAACCGCCTTCTAAGCCGAAAAGCAGCGGTTTCTTGAGAGTTAAGAGGTATTTGGTTAAAATTCCATAATCTTGTGGGTGTAAACAAATTCCCGCCAGAGGATCCGCTTGATTGGCATCATATCCAGCACTAACAATCACTAAATCCGGTTGAAAATTTTTCAGAAAAGGTATGACTTGCCCCTCAAAATGTTCTTGATAATCTTTAATGGTACTTCCCGCCAGTAAGGGAATATTCAAAACATTATTAAACTCACCTTTTTCTCTCGCTTCTCCCGTGCCGGGATAAAAGGGGAATTGATGAAGGGAACAATAGGCAATCTGGGGATGATTTTCGACTATATCCTGGGTGCCATTGCCGTGATGCACGTCCCAATCGAGAATCGCTACTTTTTGCACTCTTTTGTTTTCTAAAGCATAATAAGCGGCAATAGCAGCATTAGAAAACAGACAGAAACCCATGCCATAATTAGAAGTGGCATGATGCCCGGGAGGACGGGCTAAAATAAAGGCAGGATCGCCGGTGGATAAGACTCGATCTACCCCATCTAACCAGCCACTAACCGCTAGTAACGCCACATCGTAACTACGGGCAGAAACGGGAGTATCTGCATCCAATCTTCCCCCACCCTGTTGACAAATTCGCCGCAATATATCAACATAATCTTGATTATGAACTTGTTTGATCAAAGGGAGTACTTCGTCGCGAATTTCGAGCGGTGTCGGTAAATGCCATGTTAATTTTGACTGCCATTCTGTTTGTTTTAAAGCCTCGACAATTGCCGTTAAACGCGCCGCTTTTTCGGGATGGTAAATACCTGTATCGTGATCGAGAAATTCATCGGAATAGATAATCGAGATCATAATCAAATTACTGCTTAACTCGTTGATTTTTGAGCAACCCAATGGTTTTAATCTACCAGAAAAGCAGCGGCTTGAGCGGCTATAGTGAAAAAACTTTACTGATTGGGTCACTTTTGCCAGATGATGCAATTATCTTTCCCCAAGGTGACAGGAAGCAAAAATGCTGACAAATTTTCGGAAATTTCAGCTAGAAGTTAATGGCATTACTATCAATGGTATCAAAGGTGGGCGCGGTTTTCCGCTGCTGTTGCTCCATGGTTATCCCCAAACCCATCAAATGTGGCATAAAATCGCCCCCCGATTAGCGGCTAATTTTACAGTGATCGCCACGGATCTCCGCGGCTACGGGGATAGCGATAAACCCTTACCCCTAGAGGATTCTAGCAATTACTGCAAGCGGGTGATGGCCCTCGATCAGGTGTTGCTGATGGAAAAATTTGGTTATCAGGAGTTTTATCTAATCGGCCACGATCGAGGGGCGCGAGTTTCCCACCGTCTCGCCCTTGATTTTCCAGAAAAGGTCAAAAAAATCGTTTTACTCGATATAGCACCAACGATGGCGATGTACGAAGCGACTGATAAAACTTTTGCCACTGCCTACTATCATTGGTTTTTCTTGATTCAGCCTTCCCCTTTTCCCGAAACCCTGATCGCCGCTAATCCCGATTATTATCTTCAACATTGCTTGCAAAGTTGGGGGCGAGATTTTAGCGCTTTTACAGAGGAAGCTTTGGGGGAATATCAGCGTTGTTTTCGAGATTTAAGGACGATAACCGCCACTTGTGCCGATTATCGGGCCGCCGCTACCATCGATTTAGAGCATGATCGTCAGGATTTAGACCGGAAAATTTCCTCTCCCCTCTTGGTTCTTTGGGGAAAAAAAGGTTTCATTGCACGTCAATACGATGTGATCGCTCTTTGGCAGCAGCGAGCTAATCAAGTCACGGGACAGGCGATCGCCAGCGGTCATTTTTTACCAGAAGAAGCACCAAAAGAGACGGGACAGGCGATCGAGGATTTTCTTCGCTAAGTAGGGTTAGCTGAATAAATCTAAAAACCTTGTTGGGTAAGACTTTTAGACTTTTTGTCAATCAAAAAGTACCAGATATGGGAGTGGTCGGGGGGAAAATCCCTGGACTTTTTCCCTGAA
>NZ_SFBZ01000094.1:0-9007 GCF_007095495.1 Microcystis sp. M_QC_C_20170808_M9Col
TCCCGTTCCCCCGGAATTAGTCATCGAAATTATCTCTCCGGAACAATCTTTCAGCAGCCTGAGCGAAAAAGCCGTGGACTACCTAAAAGCGGGAGTCAGTCGCGTCTGGATCGTCGATCTCCGGGCCAAGCAGATCACAATTTTCTATCCCGATGCACCCCCGGCGATTAAAAAAGGCGATGACGAAATTAGCGATATTCTCCTCCCCGATTTAACCCTAACCCCCAGACAAATTTTTGCCAAGGCCCGATTAAGTTAATGCCCTACAGTCTCGTTCTCAATCTCACACCCCGATCGCCGATCTATCCGAATTTTCTCACCGGACGACACCTTCACGCGCTATTCCTTACCCTTGTCAGTAGTGTTGATCAGGAATTAGGGAAAATTCTACACGCAGCCGAGGCAGATAAAGCTTTTACCTTATCGCCACTACAGATGCAATCCGGGGGAAAAACGATAAATTCCCCGCAGTGGCGATACGAACGGCCAATCGCCCCCGAAACTCCCTGCTGGTGGCGGATTTCTCTGCTCGATGACCGATTATTCGGTAAATTAACCTCGCTCTGGTTGAATCTCAATCCAAAACACCCCTGGCATCTCGGTTCCGCCGATCTGGTTATCACTAGCGTCCTCGCCACCCCGCAATCGGTTCAACCCTGGGCGAACTCTTGTACTTATCAATACCTGTATGAAAACGCCTCGGAAACGAATCGGGAATTTGATTTCCTTTTCGCCACCCCCGTCACCTTCCGGCAGGGAAAATTCGATAGTGCCTTACCGACGCGGGAACTGGTGTTTAATAGCCTTCTCGGTCGTTGGAATCGCTATAGCGGTATCCCCTTCGATTCTATTGCCCTAGAGTCGATTTTTCCCAGTTTCTTCGATATTCAAACGAAATTAGCCGACGAAGCCTATAAAAACCAGTCGTTCGGTTGTGTAGGCGAGATTCACTATCGTCTTTTGGGAGAGGTGGAACCCGCAAAGATTAAAGCGATTAATGTACTGGCGGATTTTGCCCTCTACGCGGGAGTGGGACGGAAAACCACCATGGGAATGGGGATGACTCGCAGAATTTCTAAAGATAAAAGATAGCCATGGATGAATCTGACTACATACCGATCGCCGCTCTCAACCATTACGCCTACTGTCCCCACCGTTGTTGGAGAATGTTCGTCGCTGGGGAATTTCTCGATAATAGCTATACGATCGAGGGAACAAATTTACACGAGCGAGTTCACACCGTCGGGGCGGCAAACCGCGAGGAAATATGGCAAATTCGGGCGATCTGGCTTAAATCAGACAATTACCGTCTCATCGGTAAAGCCGATCTGATCGAGTCCCACGACGGTGAATTTATCCCCGTGGAATACAAACGGGGCAGTAAAGGCGAATGGGATAACGACGAGTTGCAGGTGTGCGCTCAAGCCATCTGTTTGGAAGAAATGACTGGAAAAAGGCTAGATACCGGCTATATCTACTATGCCAGTTCTCACCAGCGTCAACCGGTGGCGATCGATCTTGCTTTACGGCAACGGGCGATCGCTACGATCCGAGCAGTTGAAACCCTGATCCAGACGGGAAAAATGCCCCCGGCGGTCTATTCACCCCGCTGCAAGGGATGCAGTTTGTTTGATCGCTGCTTGCCCCGATTAACCGAAAAAGTCCAACGATATCGAGAGGAAGACTAAAAAATATGGGAACGGTATATGTGACCAAAGAAGACGCATTTCTCGGCAAAAATGACGAGCGTTTAACGGTCAAAGCATCCAAGGAAACGATACTCGATGTACCTCTATTGAACGTGGAAGGAGTGGTGATTTTCGGACGGGGTTCAGTTTCTCCCGCATTGGTGATCGAATTGTTGGAACGTCATATTCCGCTCAGTTTCGTCACATCCACCGGACGCTATCTCGGTAGATTGGAACCGGAGATGACCAAAAATATTTTCGTTCGTCGAGCGCAATGGCAGGCCGCCGGCGATTCTCCGAAAGCCATTCATTTAGTGCGGGGATTCGTCCGCGGCAAGCTGAAGAATTACCGCAACATTCTGCTCCGTCGTCAACGCGATCGAAAAGAGTTGGATTTACAAACTGCGATCGCTTGTCTAGAAGCAGCGATCGGCTCGATCGCAACAACCTCGGCGATCGATTCTCTCCGGGGGTTAGAGGGAGCGGGAAGCGCAGCCTATTTCAGTTGTTTTGATTCCTTAATTCTCGGTGATACTTTTACCTTTGCCTCGCGTAACCGTCGCCCCCCGCGAGATCCGGTCAATTCTCTTTTGAGTCTGGGTTATGCGTTATTGCGCCATGACGTGCAGAGTGCGATCAATTTGGTCGGTTTTGACCCCTATCTCGGTTATCTTCACTATCAACGCTACGGTCGCCCCTCGCTGGCACTAGATCTGATGGAAGAATTTAGAGCGATCGTCGTTGATGCCGTGGTTCTCAATGGGGTCAATCATCCTTATCTTACCCCCGAACATTTCACCACCGAACCCTTAAGCGGTGCGGTTTCCTTGACGAGAGAAGGTTTACAGATTTTCCTGCGCTTGTACGAACAGAAGAAACAATCGAAGTTTAAGCATCCAGTAATGGGTAAACAGTGTACTTATCAAGAAGCTTTCGAGATTCAGGCCCGACTAATGGCGAAATATCTGATGGACGAGACGGATAAGTATCCACCCTTGATTTTAAAGTAGATAGAGGCGGTCATGTATTTTGTTATCAGTTACGATATTTCCGACGATAAGCGACGAACCAAAATTCACAATACGTTAAAGTCCTACGGCCAACGGGTGCAGTATAGTGTTTTTGAGTGCGATCTAACCGATACCCAGTACGCTAAGCTGCGCGGGCGCTTGAGTAAGTTGATCAAACCCGATACCGATAGCATCCGCTTTTATTTTCTCTGCGCCTGTTGTCGGGGTAAAGTGGAACGCATCGGTGGTGAGTTACCCCGGGATAATACAATTTTTTTTGTTTAGCTCGGTTGCGCTTCCGGGTAGCTGTAAAAATCCTTAACTATTATCTGGTGGCTGAAAAGCTTATGCAATATAGATTCGAGATGATTTTCCTTTCCAACGCGGGGCGCACCTTATCCCGTAAGGTTTTGCGGGGTCTTGAAGAACTGGGTCACTTGCTGTACAATGGGTTTATTGCGGGTGCGGCGCATACGAACCTTGAAAATCCCATAGCGTATAGCTTTTACCACTGGGCGGTTCCAATTAATCTTAAACCCTACTAGGGATTGAAACATCGGATTCAGCCACCTAGCGACACAAACAAACTGAGTTCCAATTAATCTTAAACCCTACTAGGGATTGAAACAAGAGAGTTAAAAATCGTAAACATAAGAGTAAACAGGTTCCAATTAATCTTAAACCCTACTAGGGATTGAAACTTTACAATTGGCAAAATCCCCCGGCATTGTGGGATAGTTCCAATTAATCTTAAACCCTACTAGGGATTGAAACAGCAGATTATATTCTAGATTTTTGATCTGAGTATCGAGAAAGTTCCAATTAATCTTAAACCCTACTAGGGATTGAAACAGTGCTTTTGCCAAACTAGATAAGGATAAGCCAATGTTCCAATTAATCTTAAACCCTACTAGGGATTGAAACATAAAAAAAACGGCGGAGGAAACCGCCTAATGGTTCCAATTAATCTTAAACCCTACTAGGGATTGAAACTCGAATTGCCTCTCTTAATTGGCTTTCTGGAATTGTTCCAATTAATCTTAAACCCTACTAGGGATTGAAACAAGTATGGACGAACAATTTACCACGAAAACCAACAATGTTCCAATTAATCTTAAACCCTACTAGGGATTGAAACTTACGGCTTAGATAAATCCGAGCGGACCAACTCAGGTTCCAATTAATCTTAAACCCTACTAGGGATTGAAACATAAGTGAGCCATGTGGAAACTAGGCGACTATTCCCGTTCCAATTAATCTTAAACCCTACTAGGGATTGAAACAGAAAAGCTTTGATGGCATTGAAATCTTGCTTTCCAGGTTCCAATTAATCTTAAACCCTACTAGGGATTGAAACGCCGGTCGTTCCCCTTACCGCCTGATCGGTATTGTTCCAATTAATCTTAAACCCTACTAGGGATTGAAACCCTATTCCGGGCGCGTCCCATTAAGCTGTTAACACGTTCCAATTAATCTTAAACCCTACTAGGGATTGAAACGGATTGACTATATTGATATTGCTTACGCAGCAGGGGTTCCAATTAATCTTAAACCCTACTAGGGATTGAAACTTCAAAACTTTAATACTTTACACCCTTTTGCCAGCAGGTTCCAATTAATCTTAAACCCTACTAGGGATTGAAACATTAAAGATTCAGTAGAAGGAAGTGATGCCCCTTGTTCCAATTAATCTTAAACCCTACTAGGGATTGAAACTGGAAACATAACAACGCATTTATCAAACCAAAAATGTTCCAATTAATCTTAAACCCTACTAGGGATTGAAACATTACAGCAATTGTCTCTGGGTATCTCGGTTATCTAGTTCCAATTAATCTTAAACCCTACTAGGGATTGAAACATATTGCTATCTGTACAGGGTGGACTCCTGCTAAGGTTCCAATTAATCTTAAACCCTACTAGGGATTGAAACGGGTAATTGATTCTCTTGTAAAAGGATATATTGATGTTCCAATTAATCTTAAACCCTATTAGGGATTGAAACGTTTGCATGGGATGGGATTAGTAGCAATCATTTTGGTTCCAATTAATCTTAAACCCTATTAGGGATTGAAACTTTTTGACAATACTAAACCTTAGATGATTATCTTGTTCCAATTAATCTTAAACCCTATTAGGGATTGAAACAAGAATTATCTCAGCATTTGGACAATCCTTACGGTTCCAATTAATCTTAAACCCTATTAGGGATTGAAACAACCCTTCTTTCCTTACCCTTCCAAAGGGATAAGAGTTCCAATTAATCTTAAACCCTATTAGGGATTGAAACAAAAGATTGGCCAATATTAGTTTCAACCCTTAACAGTTCCAATTAATCTTAAACCCTATTAGGGATTGAAACTCAACGGTAAAGCACTGCAAGGATGTCAGTACAAGTTCCAATTAATCTTAAACCCTATTAGGGATTGAAACTGCCTTACGATCTGACGCTGACATCTCTTGCCACGCAGCTTGTTCCAATTAATCTTAAACCCTATTAGGGATTGAAACATCGTTCCAGTGAATTCTGGCATTTTTTACTCCTGTTCCAATTAATCTTAAACCCTACTAGGGATTGAAACAAGAAATGGCTGATCGGAGCCGTGGCGAGGATTTTTGTTCCAATTAATCTTAAACCCTACTAGGGATTGAAACTCATGCAGTGGCGATAATGCCTATGAGCGTCTGCTTGTTCCAATTAATCTTAAACCCTACTAGGGATTGAAACACCTATCAATTTTTCTATTACTATTAGGAGCAAATGTTCCAATTAATCTTAAACCCTACTAGGGATTGAAACCAGTAAACAAGGAATGTCAACATGAGCAGTAAACCACCGTTCCAATTAATCTTAAACCCTACTAGGGATTGAAACAACGACCACCAATTCCTGAACGACAAGACTGGGAATGTTCCAATTAATCTTAAACCCTACTAGGGATTGAAACGAGAATCACGCAACTCTTTTAAGGCAGTTCCAGCGTTCCAATTAATCTTAAACCCTACTAGGGATTGAAACCAAAGTATTGGGCTTAATGCGATCGGGTTTCTAACTGTTCCAATTAATCTTAAACCCTACTAGGGATTGAAACCCTTTAAAAGGCAAATTCGCAACTTTTGCGGATTTGTTCCAATTAATCTTAAACCCTACTAGGGATTGAAACCCACGGGGGGAAGAAAGCGCAATCTAAAAAAACTGTTCCAATTAATCTTAAACCCTACTAGGGATTGAAACCCGTAAAAACCCCTACGGTATCCCTGTTACCGCTAGTTCCAATTAATCTTAAACCCTACTAGGGATTGAAACCTGATCCAATAAGAGATCGTTTCTGGTGATTGATTGTTCCAATTAATCTTAAACCCTATTAGGGATTGAAACAAATCGATTTTGAGCTAATAACCCCCCGACTATTTGAGCCTCGTTCCAATTAATCTTAAACCCTATTAGGGATTGAAACGAATTTAGCACCTGGTTCGTAAACGATTTTTACTGCGGGTTCCAATTAATCTTAAACCCTATTAGGGATTGAAACCTCAATCTAATGAGATTTTTTCTTGTCTAATAACCTGTTCCAATTAATCTTAAACCCTATTAGGGATTGAAACATTGATCCAGTGAATTCTGGCATTTTTTACTCCTGTTCCAATTAATCTTAAACCCTATTAGGGATTGAAACATTAAGGACTTTGCCGATTCTAAATTTGATCCAAGTTCCAATTAATCTTAAACCCTATTAGGGATTGAAACTCATGTTTCCCCTCGCGATAAACCGTGGGACCAGGTTCCAATTAATCTTAAACCCTATTAGGGATTGAAACTAAATATCCCCCCCAACGCTATCGATCTGGTCTTGTTCCAATTAATCTTAAACCCTATTAGGGATTGAAACTTCTCCCCAGCAATCACCGGGGGGAGTATAATGGTTCCAATTAATCTTAAACCCTATTAGGGATTGAAACTACTCGATTGTTTACATACCTGTTTACATCCGATTGTTCCAATTAATCTTAAACCCTATTAGGGATTGAAACATATTCGATTCAATCTCTCTATTTTTAGGGCTATAGTTCCAATTAATCTTAAACCCTATTAGGGATTGAAACGACAAAAGTTGACAGAGTGTGTAAACTGGTAAGTGTACAGGTTCCAATTAATCTTAAACCCTATTAGGGATTGAAACTTTAAAGATCAAAAAGCCTAAAACGATCTCCCCCGTTCCAATTAATCTTAAACCCTATTAGGGATTGAAACCACTTCACAAAAAACGATTCACCAGTATTATCACAGTTCCAATTAATCTTAAACCCTATTAGGGATTGAAACAGAGCATTCGCCTCTTATGTCAACCAAATGTCCATAATGGTTCCAATTAATCTTAAACCCTATTAGGGATTGAAACCCTTTGTATAAATTATGATCAAGATAATTTAATTAGTATATTCTCGTTCCAATTAATCTTAAACCCTATTAGGGATTGAAACTTATCTTCCGATATTGCCCAATCAAGGGCGCGTCGTTCCAATTAATCTTAAACCCTATTAGGGATTGAAACGATTTCGAGTACCCGTGACCCCTCCAATTACTGTAGTTCCAATTAATCTTAAACCCTATTAGGGATTGAAACGGTAATATAAGACGTATATCTTGTTGCCCGCTAAGTTCCAATTAATCTTAAACCCTATTAGGGATTGAAACCCAAACATTGCTTGAGTAAGATTTTCAAGATCAACGGTTCCAATTAATCTTAAACCCTATTAGGGATTGAAACCGAATACTTTGATCAGCCAATTAGCGAAGAGCGCGTTCCAATTAATCTTAAACCCTATTAGGGATTGAAACGCGGCTACGAAACACCTAACTTTGGTCTATTTGTTGTTCCAATTAATCTTAAACCCTATTAGGGATTGAAACCCAAAATGCGATCGTTAATCTGCAAAGAAGCTTTGGTTCCAATTAATCTTAAACCCTATTAGGGATTGAAACCCTTGAGAGTATTAAGAACAGCCGTTTCCTGTTGGGGTTCCAATTAATCTTAAACCCTATTAGGGATTGAAACTCTACGCGGGTATGATCCGCCCCTGGAAAAATTACGTTCCAATTAATCTTAAACCCTATTAGGGATTGAAACAGTCTTGGAGTTTCCCCAAATACGGCAGCAGTCATGTTCCAATTAATCTTAAACCCTATTAGGGATTGAAACTTTAAATATTTCAGTTTTTCAGTTAGCGGCTCAGGTTCCAATTAATCTTAAACCCTATTAGGGATTGAAACTTTACATAGTTTATCAAGTTTTAGCAAGTTTGCTGGTTCCAATTAATCTTAAACCCTATTAGGGATTGAAACTATAAAGTTTATCGGTGCTTAGAATTAGGCGAATTGGTTCCAATTAATCTTAAACCCTATTAGGGATTGAAACGAGGTTGATCGCATCCTCAACAAGCTGAAATACACGTTCCAATTAATCTTAAACCCTATTAGGGATTGAAACAGCTTGCAGCTATTTTTAAAGACTTGCTTGACTACCGTTCCAATTAATCTTAAACCCTATTAGGGATTGAAACAGCAATATTTTTGGCATCGGATTCGCTCAAAACTCCGGTTCCAATTAATCTTAAACCCTATTAGGGATTGAAACTTTTGTTGAATTCACCATTCAATTCTCGCAATCGTTCCAAGTTCCAATTAATCTTAAACCCTATTAGGGATTGAAACAAACTATTGCCCGCTATTTCTTGCCAATTTTCCCCCGTTCCAATTAATCTTAAACCCTATTAGGGATTGAAACTATTTTATCAAGAGTAAAGCCTAAACACTCAAGCGTTCCAATTAATCTTAAACCCTATTAGGGATTGAAACAGCCCTTGTGCGGGGCAATGCCCGATGCTCGGAGTGTTCCAATTAATCTTAAACCCTATTAGGGATTGAAACAGATTGAGCGATTCGCCGGGATTGCTGAGTCCTTGTTGTTCCAATTAATCTTAAACCCTATTAGGGATTGAAACTTAAAGATGATTTGCGCTACTCCTTTTGTAAAAAGTTCCAATTAATCTTAAACCCTATTAGGGATTGAAACAAATGTGGGTCAAGGCATAAGTAGTATTAATAATATTAGGTTCCAATTAATCTTAAACCCTATTAGGGATTGAAACCGGATTCTGAGTCTATTTGGTTATTGCTACTACTGGTTCCAATTATAGCAATTCTTGGAGCTATGAAGTACAATGGAAAGCAAATAGACAAATAATAGAACTTACCAGCTTCCTATGAGACCCTATTCCGTAGATTTTCGCCAAAAAATTATCGATGTC
>NZ_SFBZ01000095.1:0-5807 GCF_007095495.1 Microcystis sp. M_QC_C_20170808_M9Col
AATTAGGGGTCTCAAGCTCCCCCTAACGGCCACCGAGAAAACCTTCACCAGCTAAGTATTTTTACTCAAGTCTCTGGAGGGGGACAGCTTATGTGACAGTTGAGGGTGCGGAATGTGGGCTTAGATTAGCTGAATCTCCCTCACCCCCCCTTGCCTCATCTAAACAAGCAATTTAAATTACGAACAGCTTAGGCATAATTGATGGAGTGGTCGGGTTTCGTTCCGAAGGCCCAACCGATGAAACTACTGAGGGTCTTCACCCCGACATTTGAGATAAACTCGACCGCGCCAACTTTGGGGACGGGTAAAAGCGGAGATAAAAATGCGGATAACTGCCAGCGGATCCGCTAGGGGAGATAGCCAAAATAATCCTGAAGATAGATTGACTTTTTCGCCCCGATAGTAACTAGGAGAGACAGCCAATAAAAGGGCAAAGCGAATCAATAACAGCAGCAGGTTTAAAGTCAAAACAATTTTTAAACTCAGGAAATCGTAGCCAAAAATGAAAGCTGTGAGCAGTAAAGGCGTGATAATTATCGGTAATCCCTGATTAAGAGCTAATAAAGCTAAATCGCCCCATAATTGACCCTGATAGGCGGCATCTTTGAGGTCAAGAGATCTGCCCCATTCGCGCCACGTTTCCTTGAGTCCTTCGTACATTCGCACGCGAATTAACTTCGCCCCATCGAGAAATCCCACCCGATAGCCTTTCGTTGCCGCTAGACGGGCCAGGGTGACATCATCGCAAAAAGAACCTTTTGCCCCGCTATAACCGTCTAAAGCCGCTAAAACTGACCGCCGGCAGAGAAAACATTGACCATTGGCCATGACTCGTTGGGGATCTTGCTCGCGCACTCCGGCCGCATCAAAGCGATAGAGCAAAGTCATCAATAAAGCCGGCTGTAACCACCATTCTCCCGGATAGGAGAGGATAAATTGCGGCGACAGGGAAACTAAATCGTAACCTTCTGCGATCGCAGCTTGGACTAAACTAGCGACTAAATTTGCTTGGGGTTGGGTATCGGCATCAATGCCCAAAATCCAGTCACTTTTAGGAGAACTAAACAAAAAACCATTGTGTAACGCCCAGGGACGACCTACCCAATCGGGAGGCAAAGGATAATCGGTTTTCAAGCGAAAGCGGGGGTCTTTTGCCGCTATCTCTTTGACTTTTTCCCGCGTACCATCTTGGGAATTGCTATCGACAATCAGAATTTCTCGCACTTCGTAACTCTGTTGACTCAATCCCCGTAAACAACCGTCAATCCTGGCCACTTCGTTTAACGTCGGCACAATCACGCTTACTGTCCCTAACATCTCCGGGGTGGGAGGTTGGGGAGTCAGGGGAGGACGACGACGCGCCCCTTTTAGCAGACGGGAAAGAAGGATAAAAAAGGCAACAGCCTGAGACAGCAGTAGCCCCAGGCAGAATGCACCGAGAATTATCTCAGTTAACAACTTATTTGGCTCCTCTCACCGAAACAACGGGGATTTTTAGGGTTGTTACTTCGCTTGTCGGCACTGTTTGCCCAGAGGCAACAGCCTTGGCGCGATTATAGAGGAGTATTAAAGGCAGAATACCGGTGAGCAATCCTAAGAAAATCGGCGGATAAATACCAGCACCCATACTCATGACCGTCGCAAAGCCAAAATTACCCAAATACATCACAAAAGGCAGGGTTAAATCTTGACTTGGCAGTTTCACCGGTTGCACTTGCCAGATTAAAGTGGCTACCGTCATAAAAACACAGCCTGTACCGAACCAACCGGCAAAATTTTCATAGGGCATCCCAAAGAAGGCCCCCGGTTGTTCCCAAATCCAGAAGGGCATGGTGGTTTGACTCATGGCCGGATCTAGGACAAAATCCCATGAAGTTAATAATACCGCTCCGATAGCGATCGCTCCTAGATTTTGTAGCCACTGGGGTAAAGCAAGAGTGGATAAACCAACACGAGCGATAATATAGGCACTAAAACCGAGATAAAACCAAGATAGGGGGATAGTAAAGGGTACTAAACCCGCAATTTTGTAACCTAAGCCCGAAAGATAACGATAATGACCGAACGGAAAGCCGGTACTGGTTCCTAATAGTTCGCTACAAAGGGATAAACTGATAGCGGGAACCATGAATCCTAACCAGTGCCACACTCCTAGAGTTCGATAGGCATAAACAGCCACGGCTGCCATTCCTAACACCATATACACCACACCCCCCCCGGCCATTGACCAAGCAAAGGCAGTTTTGCCAAAATCTGGTAAATTGGCCACAAATTCGGGATGGGGCAAAACTAGCAACAATCCCGCTAGTCCAAAAGCCATCGATACAATATGACCGATGAGCAGAGCTTTTTCGATCGCAATTAGTCGTCTCATTAAATCTCTAGCACTGCGAAAGGATAATCATTTTCAAGTTTACAAATCTTTATTAAAGAATTATTACCCAGATCGGTCACTTTCGGCAAAAAAGTTTTACAGGGGTTAGGGATTTGCCTGTAGTACTTCTTTGGGAGTCAGTAGGCAGCAGTCAGTGGTCATAATAATCAATCAAATTGTCTATTTAGAGATTTTGTGGTACTTTATACTTAGTTTTTTCATTTTTTCAACCCCCAAAAATTAATTATGCAAGGGGCAATGACTAAAAATGCCTGAAAATATATGTTAACAATGATGCTTTTAGCCCGAAAAAAAGGCATTCTAAGATTAAGTCCTCTCAATCGCCGACCAATTGCAGCGGTTCTTAACAAAACTCTCTCCACCAGACTCACTATAATTAACACAGTAGCCTAGCTAGGGCTTGCTGAATAATGGTAAAACCCTTTTAAAATAAGGCTTTTGACCTGTTAAAATTCGATGTTCATGCTGCGAATATAGGATTAAGACCTTCAAAAACCTGGCATTATCCTTTCTTTAGTACATAAACTGGTACAAAAAAAGAGGGCAACAAAGCCTGAAACGACCGGCTACTGACTCGGAGACTCCTGACTCGGAGACTCCTAACCCCACCAACAAACTTTTTCAGCAAACCCTAGCTATGTCGGCAGAATCTAGACATCGGAGCTTACTTGCCAATCGATACCAACTGGTCGAGTTGATCGGTAGCGGTGCCATGGGACAAGTATATCGAGCAGAAGATAAACTATTAGGTGGCGTAACCGTCGCCGTGAAATTCCTCTCGCAAACTCTCCTCAACAAAAGAATGCGTGAGCGCTTCGAGCGAGAGGCGACTATTTCGGCACTTTTAGGCGAAAAAAGTATTCATATTGTTAAAGTTCGTGATTATGGTGTAGATGACAAGGAAGTCCCCTTCTACGTCATGGAATTTTTGCAGGGGGAGAGCATGAGTGAAATCATCAAACATCAGCCGCTGCCCCTCCCGCGCTTTCTCAATCTCACCCGTCAGATTTGTTTCGGCCTGGAATGCGCCCATAAGGGTATTATCTTCCAAGGGGAGATGTGTCCGATTATTCACCGGGACATCAAACCAAGCAATATTATGGTGATTCAGGACTCAGGATTAGGGGAATTGGTGAAAATTCTCGATTTTGGCATCGCTAAACTCATCCAATCGGGAGAATCCCAAACCCAATCGTTTATGGGAACCTTAGCCTATTGTTCCCCAGAACAGATGGAAGGTAAAGAACTCGATCATCGTTCCGATATCTACAGTTTTGGGATTATGATGTACGAGATGCTCACGGGAGAAACGCCCGTTTTTCCCAATAATCCCTCCTTTGGCAGTTGGTATGAGGTTCACCACTACGCCGAACCCCGTTCCTTTAATTCTAGCTTGCAATTACCGCCAGAATTAGAACAGTTAATCCTGCGCTGCTTGGCCAAAGCCCCCAGCGATCGCCCTTCAAGTGTTACAGATATACTACAACGTCTCGAACGACTTGAACCCCTAGTCAAAAATCAAATAGTCAAAAAAACCGACGATTACACCAGCAAAATCAAAACCCTTGATGATTTAAATCAAACCATTGTTTCTGCTGCTAATGCGAGGGATATCTGTCTCAAGTCCAGTTGGCCCGAGGATAAACCGCGCCAAAAAATTGTCTTCTCACGCTGTCTCCGGGCTGCTGACGGCGTTTTTGCCAGTTTATGGGTAATGTTGGATCGAGAGGATATCGCCGTCCGGGTTGCTAGTGTCCGTTATAATCAATTCCTCTTTTTACCCACACCCCACCCGATGATTCTCTGGATTACTGTCCTCTATCATCGTCAATGGGGACCCCGCTGGTTGCCCTGTTATTTGGACTTAAAAACCCCCCAAGGTCAAAAAATGACCAAAACCCTCGCCGAAACCGGTCAATACTGGATTTTATTTTTCCCCCTCGAAGGCAGCCCTATCTGTGAAAATGTGATCACCGCTAATATTCCCCCCAATCAATGCCAAATTTTGCTGCAATGGGTGACAGATAGTCAATTGACTCAGGTTGGCAACCCGCAAATGAGCAAGCGGATGTTAAAACAGAAACTCGAGCAACTTAAACCCAAAATTCTGGCCAAATTAGATTCAGAATTACCCCCGCAGCCCTAAAAAATTAGGGAGGCATTAACTAACCCCTTTTTTATTGAACAAAGTGGAGGCAATGTTTGTAATAAGTTCGTAGTGGGGCCTACATAGTTCCTGAGTCTGACGAAAAATTTTTCTGAACTTCGGTTAGAATCGAGGAACTGTATGTGATTGCCGTATTTACTGCGTTGACATCCTCGCCGCCGTAAAACGGACGGCGATTCCTCACCACGCCACTTTTTAAGGGTGGTCGCGTCAACGGGGTTGACGCTTCACCGAAAAACGCTTAATTGCTTAAGTCTGACACTTTCTCCGCGTCCGTTTTGAGTGTCCGAATGCCCTCCGGCCACTTTGAACAAGTCGAAAAAATCTCATGTTCAACCTTATTTCCTAGAAAGTTTTACTCGTTCAAGGCCGAATTTGACTTCTTTTCTGAACGAAACCCCCTACTATCTGTGGTCAAGGTTCAGTTTTTAGCTTGGTTATCGCTTTTTCCATTGTAACTTAAAGCCGTCCTAAAAGGACGGGGTTTTAACCCAAATTTTCGATAAACCTATGACTAAACTGCTGCAACAGGCGATCGCCCAAATCCAACAACTTCCGCCCGAACAACAGGATGCAATCGCATCACGGTTTCTGGATGAGTTGAAAGACGAGCAAAAATGGGAAGCTAGTTTTGCTGCCACAACAGATGAGCAATGGGAGCAGATGACTGCGATGGTGCGTCAGGAAATAGCAATGGGTGAAACTACTCTAGCCAGTGAAGTATTTCCGACACAAAAATGAAATCAAGTGTCACCAAAACGTTTCGTAAACAGCTTATTGACATCCTCACCGCCGGGAACGGACGGTGATGACCGGCAGATCGAACAAACTTAATTGAACGATCTTCGGATGGGTTGACGCTTCACAGGATGATGCTACCTTATCGGTAGTCTTACACTTTCCGACCCGTCCGTTTTTTGAGGTCTCCGATTGCCCACCGGCGACCTTGATATTAATTGCAGCGTTTACATCCCTATCGTGGAAAGTCCCACAAAAAAGACATTCCCACTCACGGATATTTAACGCTTTCTTACCGCCGATATTCCCACAACAGGAACACCTTTGAGACGTTGGCTCCCATCGAGAAATTATCCGAAAATCACGCCCATATTTATCAGATTTTGCTGATAGCATATCTCGGAAAGAACGCCATCCTAAGTCTGATATGGCACGGGATAACTTACGATTTTTAACCATTCCCGATGTGTTTAAATCCTCTAAAATTATCGTTTGATTTTCACGAAC
>NZ_SFBZ01000096.1:0-3674 GCF_007095495.1 Microcystis sp. M_QC_C_20170808_M9Col
CAGAACAGAGTAAATCTGTTAAGGCAGGTGCGGAACCCCGCAAGGGAAAGAAGCAGAAACCTAAATCGTGAGGTTTGGGAATCGCCGTCCGTTTTACGGCGGCGAGGATGTCAAGCTAGTAGAGGTGAAACTCCCGTCGGGAAGAAACTGGTAGCAGCGTCGCTACAAAGACTAAGGCACAGACAAGCAGGCAGCAAGAGTTAGCGATTTGAATCTGCCAGACTGGTATAGGCAACCACTCGGAAAGCGAAAGTAAAAAATGAATGTAAGCGCAACGTATATGGTGAGTTAACCAGTATGTCAGAGCGTGTAGGTGGCTTTTGACTGCCACCACTGGTTTTTGGTTCTTCGGTTTGTGTTATGCAATGGACGGGGGTTATAAGGGATGGACCCCTTATCTAGAAAGGCATTTAGCGATTTTTGTCAATTGTTTTTGATCTAGAGCGAACTAATCAATTAAGTCTCTTACCAGATAAGGATTTAGTCGATTTATGCCACCCGATCAAACCATACCAGGTAACGAACAACCAAATTAACAATCTTTTAAAATCAGAAGATAGGGAGGTATTTATGGCTTTATCTCAATCTTATTTAGAGTGGAAAGAGGCGACCAAACGAGAAGGACTTCAACAAGGACAACGACAAATTATTGAAAATTTAATGCAGGTGAGGTTCGGGGAATTGGATGAGTCTTTAATAAAAGTCATTGATGAGTTGCTCAAGTTATCACCGATGGAGTCTAGTCGTTTATTATTGGAGTCTTCACGGGAAGATTTAATCAGACGATTCCTCTCTGAATAAATTAATTATATCTGGCTTGGTTCAAAAAACGACTGAATTGATAACAGGGGCAATATGGAAGAATTGTTAGAATTAAAGGATTTACTTTTAGTAGGAAATGTTCCCGATGCCTTGCTCCTGGTAGAGGAAATGACAGAAATGAGCAAAGATGATAAGCTCAATAAGATTTTTAGCTTTAGTATTATTGTCCTATTACATCTGATTAAACAGCAAGCAGAAAAACGCAGTACCCGCTCATGGGAAACCTCTATTTCTAATTCTGTTAGACAGATTCAACGCATTAATAAACGACGTAAAACTGGAGGAAATTATCTAACAATAGAAGAATTAAAAGAAACTTTAGATGATGCTTATTCTTCGGCTTTAAGACAAGGGGCATTAGAAGCTTTTGAAGGTATATATAAACCCGAAGAAATTGAAGCTATGGTTGATAAAAATCAAATTATTAATCAAGCAATGGGGTTGATTTTAGGATAGGAGAACTGCACAGAATAATCAGATAGCTAATTAAACCAGTTCAAAATTTTGTTCCAAATAGATGATACAGATGTTGTAAGTTTCTTCCAAATATTATCAAATTTATCCCAAATGTTTTCATCTGGAATAGTTACTGGTGCTTCTTTTCGAGGTTGTTGATGGAGTTTATCCCAATCTGTTGGAGGTGGTGTTTTACCCGTGTCAAATTTATCCCAAATGTTTTCATCTTTTGGAGGTGGTGTTTTACCCGTGTCAAATTTATCCCAAGCACTTGATGAATTGGTTTTAAGTTTTTCCCAGGGATCTGAAGATTTTGTCTTTTCTGGACTGGTTTGAGGTGGCTTTTTCTCAGGGGGAGGATCCTGGATACCAGTATCAGTAGTAGGCTCAAAACTCCATTTAGCTCCTGTGTAATTGTTGACTAAATTTTCAAGAGGTTGTAGGTTTTCAATATTTGATTGTTGACAAAATTTCTCTAATTCTTGGGTAAAATACACAATCTCAGGAGAAAGATTTTTAAGTTCTTTGAAAATCTTGGATGAATTAGGTTTAATTAGGTCTTTTTCGGAAAATAGTAGTCTTTCTTCTTGTTGTATTTGTTGCCAATAGTTGGGATTTTCTGATAGAATAAGCAATGATAAATAAATCACTATTTCTGAGAAGTAGTCAGCTTTTGGACTTAATTTAGATAACTTATTTCTGTTAGGATGTTGATAACCAGGGAGTCCTTTAATATTGTCGGTTGCGTTGCTTAATTGAGGAACATATAAACTATCATAGTCAATTAAACATAGATCACCATTTTTACGCACTATAATATTACCGTGTTGTAAGTCTCCATGAGAAATATTATTTTGATGAAGAATTTTAACCATTTCTAAGAATTTTTCGGCAAAGTTACGGATAGAAGTCGGGTTATTAATATTATTAGATATAAATTTTTTAAAGCTAATACCATCAACCCATTCCATTCTAATAATGGGAAATCTTTGTCCATTGACTAAAATTCCTTGTTCTTGGTAAGCAAAATCAACAAAATAAGGAAGTTGAACTGTTTTAAGATAGGCATCAATCGCCTTATAACGAATTTTTAGATCCCCTAAATCTTCTATCCAACATTTAAGGGCATATTTTTTAGGATTAGTTTGAATTTCATAAACAACGGCTTTTCCGCCATTATGAGACAGTAAAAAGTTCTGATTTTGCTTTTGCTTAACAGGCTTTCCTTTTTGTAAAATACCATCGTATATAAATTTATCAGGGGATTTTACGAATGTTTCATAGTCAGTTCTAAGCGGATATTTCATTTTTTTACATACCCCACAAATGTAAATTTAGACCAATTGGGAAGGGAATCAAATTCAAGTTTTTTAAACTTTGATGGTTCGCTTAATTGTCCAAAAATATCCCCTTCTGATTCATTAGGAAAGATTCTCAGATTTGTCTTGGGTTTTATTTCTATTTCATCCCTTGCACAAGTAGAACATTGATTCAAGATTGCTTGATTAGCATAAAGATCAATCTGAAATTTAATCCATTTGTCTCCTTCTTCTAAAATTAAAACCTGAGATGAGTCAGATAAAGCAGGAATAATAATTTCTTGAAAAGTTTGATCTTTGTAGATTTTAGTTTCTTTTTCAAGGTTCCTATATTTAGGTTTATATTCAGTGACTTGACTAGATGAATTTGAATTGCTTGATTGTTCAGTTTTTATACTATTTATTTTGTTATCTGTCTGAGAAATAAAATATAATGTGGTTGCACTTAAGAATATATTTAAAGGAATAAAAACAAAGAGAATATTACGGATTCCATCTATTCTTTTAATTACGGGGTCTTTCGTCGGTTGAGAAGTTGAACTCGTCGAATTGCGGGGCGGCATGAATAAAGATAGCAGAGGTTGTAATAATGTTTGTAGATTGGAGCTTATTTTGGCAAAACCAGAAGTATCTTGTAACTTTTGATCAGAAGTATTGTCTTCAGGTTCTTTTTCTACGCTTGAAGAATTGTTTTGATCTTCTTTAGAAGGCTGTTCAGTTTCATAACTTAAAGGTGAAACGATAGGAGGATTTCCTTCATTTTCTTTTATGGGTTGTGTAGGTAAGCTAACGATTTCACGATCACTGACTTCTAAAATCATTAAAGTGACATCATCATTTTTCATTTTTATCGTGCCATTATGTCTAGCAGATTCTACAAAATTCTCAAACTCCTGTTCTGAATTAATTTTAAGTAAAGTTGTTAAAATATCTCTTCGCTGTTCTGTATATTTAAAAATATATAGCAATTCTTGGAGCTATGAAGTACAATGGAAAGCAAATAGACAAATAATAGAACTTACCAGCTTCCTATGAGACCCTATTCCGTAGATTTTCGCCAAAAAATTATCGATGTCT
>NZ_SFBZ01000097.1:0-4051 GCF_007095495.1 Microcystis sp. M_QC_C_20170808_M9Col
AACAGTTAGGATTATATTTAGGCATATTTGACCGTAAACTGCGTTATTTTACCGCCGATGGTCAATTGGTTCCCACTCCCCAAGAAGCTGAATTACAGCAAAGACAAGCAAAGGAACAGATTCTTGTAGAAAAGGAACAGATTCTTTTAGAAAAGGAACAGATTCTTTTAGAAAAGGAACAGATTCTTGTAGAAAAGGAACAGGAACGACAGGCAAAAGAACAGGCTCTTGTAGAAAAAGAACAGGCTCTTGTAGAAAAAGAACAAGAACGACAAGCTAAGGAAAGATTAGCGGCAAAATTACGAGAATTAGGCATCAACCCCCAGACAATTTAGCCGGTTAAAATCTGCAAACGGCCATCAATAACCCCTTGAGTTACAATTATCTTGATTTGACTGGACAGACCCGAATGCAACTCACTCCCGAACAATACAAAGAAAAAATGCAGCGTCGCGTGGAAGGGCGCACCCTACTACATTCATAATTGATAATTTCTCATAGCTGTTATAATTAGATAAATGTCCCAGCCAGGGGAAAAACTATGACAACTCTTGACATTTTACCAGAAGTTACCTGTCCCCCCACCGATTTATGGAGTGATGAACCACCCTTGGAAAGTGATTTACACCTGCAACAGATCATAATTCTTCTCAGTTGTCTAGAATTGTTATGGCAAGAGAAAAACGATTACTACGCTTCCGGTAATCTGACTATCTACTATAACGAAGAACAACTGAAAAAGCGCGATTTCTGTGGTCCAGATTTTTTTGTGGTTTTAGATACAGAAAAACGTCCCCGCAAAAGTTGGGTGGTTTGGGGAGAACAGGGAAAATATCCCAATGTAATCGTCGAGATTCTTTCCGATTCTACGGCCAATATTGACCGCACTAAAAAGAAAATGCTCTACCAAAATACTTTTCGCACTCCTAATTATTTTTGGTTCGATCCTAATACCTTAGAATTGCAAGGATTTACGATACTTGAGGGACAATATCAAGCTATTTCTGCCAATGACCGGGGTTATCTATGGAGTGAACAGTTAGGATTATATTTAGGCATATTTGACCGTAAACTGCGTTATTTTACCGCCGATGGTCAATTGGTTCCCACTCCCCAAGAAGCTGAATTACAGCAAAGACAAGCAAAGGAACAGAAAAGAACAGGCTCTTTTAGAAAAAGAACAGATTCTTTTAGAAAAGGAACAAGAACGACAGGGAAAAGAACAGGCTCTTTTAGAAAAAGAACAGGCTCTTTTAGAAAAAGAACAGGAACAACAGGCAAAAGAACAGGCTCTTTTAGAAAAAGAACAAGAACGACAAGCTAAGGAAAGATTAGCGGCAAAATTACGAGAATTAGGCATCAACCCCCAGACAATTTAGCCGGTTAAAATCTGCAAACAGCGATCGATAACCCCTTGAGTTACAATTATCTTGATTTGACTGGACAGACCCGAATGCAACTCACTCCCGAACAATACAAAGAAAAAATGCAGCGCCGCAAGGTCATCCAAGAGGAACGTTTAGCCGAAAAAATTGCTGAAAAAGGTTTAATTATCGTTAATACCGGCGATGGTAAGGGAAAAACCACGGCAGCCCTCGGTATGGTTTTACGTTCCCTCGGTCATGGTTACAAAGTGGCGGTGGTACAATTCATCAAAGGTGCTTGGGAACCTGCCGAACAAAAGATTTTTAGTGTTTGGGGGGAACAAATCGAGTTTTATGCTATGGGGGAAGGTTTCACCTGGGAAACCCAAGATAGAGAAAGAGATATAGAGAAAGCCGAAGAAGCATGGCAAAAAGCCCTAACTTTTCTCGAAAATCCCCAATATCAATTAATTTTACTCGATGAGATCAATATCGCCCTTAAATTCGGTTATCTGGATATTCAGGAAGTTATCGCTGGTTTAGCCCGAAAACCCGCTAATTCTCACGTTATTCTCACTGGTAGAGGAGCTTTACCCGAATTAATCGATATAGCGGATTTAGTCACGGAAATGAAGTTAATTAAACATCCCTTTCGTCAACAGGGAGTGAAAGCGCAACCCGGCATCGAATTTTAACTACTGCTTAAGCGTTGTACCGTTTCTCCCGACAATAATTGATGAGTTTCGGCGAGAAGATAGGGAATTTTATCAGCGTGGGGACTAGCGGCTAAACAGGCAGTTAAATCCAGTTTTTCCACCTCTTTTGCCTGTTGACCGGGGAACCAGTGACCCCCATTCCCCAAGAGATTGTATCTGGCCTTGGCAAAGTCAATCATATCGTAGGCGATAGCGAGATTGCGTAACCAGAGGATAGAACGAATATTGATATGATTGGGGGTATTTTCCCAGCTAGGTAAACCCACAGACCAAGTTTTAACCCAATTATCGCCTAAACAGTTGATCATTTCCCCTTGCAATCTCTCGATAATTGGCGGTAAAATCTCCTCGGCTCGATCGAGTAAGGGTAAAGTTTTCAGGTGTTCATCAAAATCTCTGCCTCGCGCAGCACCGATACTCAGGGTATGGACGGTCGGACGACTGAGACAGAATAGGTTATTAAAAACCATCGGACTGAGAGGAAAACAGAGAGCCACGAGTTTAGGGGGAGGATTGTAGAGATGGCCGCCCTTATCGGAGGGACTAATGATAAAAACCCCCATATCGTGCTGTTTTGCCGCTTCTATGGCTGGCCAGTTATTCTGAAAAATATAGTACCAGTGCAGATTGAGGTAATCGTAACAATTTGTTGCAATAGTCTTGACAATTACATCAGTTGGTGCATGGGTCGAGAAACCGATAAAACGAACTTTTCCCTGTTGCTGTAATTTTTTCGCCTCTTGCCAACAACCGCCCTCGGCCATAGTGTAATCGAGAATTTCAGCGGTGTTGATGCCATGGATACCCAACAAATCCACATAATCTAACCGTAAAAATTGCCTGGATTGCTCAAATTTACGGCGAAATTCCCGCACATCTTGACTAGGAGAAACTTTCGTCTGCACGATAATCTTGTCCCTCGGTAGTTGCGGCAAAATTTTGCCTAATTGCATCTCCGAAGTGCCGTAACCCCTAGCGGTTTCGATGTGATTAATCCCCACTTCCAGAGATTTATTGATGATTGCCTCTAAATTGCCTTGATTCTCGTCGGGAATTTGCGACATCGGCACATCCTGCCACTGAAATTGATAGCGCATTCCCCCACAGGAAAAAACCGGCATTTGTAGATTAGTGCGACCGAAACGACGATACTGCATATATTCAGTTATCCCAAGTACAGGACAAAAATTGTAGAGAATGAAGAAAATTCCGGCTCTTCGGTTTGTGTTATGCAATGGACGGGGGTTATAAGGGATGGAACACTTATATAGAAAGGCATTTAGCGATTTTTGTCAATTGTTTTTGATCTAGAGCGAACTAATCAATTAAAATTCCGATAATTGGACAAAGAAGGGTTAAGGATCAGATGACGAAGATGGTCAAAACCTAAGCGAAAAAGACTCTTAGCACGACGACCATGTTTCTTGAGGGGAATTGGATGAAGCTGATGAAGCCATAGGCCAGTCTTGAGAGACCAGACTAAGGCTAAAGTTAACAGGGCAAAAAGTTTACGCAGGCGATCGGGGTCAGTAAAGTGGGTTGATTCCAAACAAAACCCACGAGTCTTGAGAATCCCGAAAAGGGTTTCAATCCCCCAGCGTAGAGCGTAATCGCGAACGAGTCCGACCCTATGGGGGGGAGCGATTACGACCAAGAGGTCTCCGTCATCCAAGCGCAAGACTTCAACGGAAACCTGATTACCCCAAACTCGACAATCCCCTTTGAGTTGTTGCGATTCTCCTCTCGCCAGATGAGCCAGAGGACGGCTTTAAGCTACAATGGAAAAAGCGATAACCAAGCTAAAAACTGAACCTTAACCACAGATAGTAGGGGGTTTCGTTCAGAAAAGAAGTCAAATTCGGCCTTGAACGAGTAAAACTTTCTAGGAAATAAGGTTGAACATGAGATTTTTTCGACTTGTTCAAAGTGGCCGTCCGGCATTCGGACAATCAAAACGGACGGGTCGGAAAG
>NZ_SFBZ01000098.1:0-16238 GCF_007095495.1 Microcystis sp. M_QC_C_20170808_M9Col
AGCGATTTTTGTCAATTGTTTTTTATCTAGAGCGAACTAATCAATTAAGTCTCTTGCCAGATAAGGATTTAGTCGATTTATGCCCCCCTATCGAACCATACCAAGTAACGAAGAACCATGATATCGAACATGATTTTAGTGCATTAAAGAGGGCAAGAATGTATGCTCCTGTGGGGACACCCCTTGATGAAATTATTCGTACTTATTGTGTCGCCTAGTGTCTCGTTCTTATTTGACCTCATCATCGGCTCCTTCTAGCAATAAAAACCGATCCTGTGACATAATTATTTCAGTAACGTATTCTTCAGGAGTTAACTTGAATCCGTTCATAAAGTCGATAATTATCTAAATTTTTAAAAGGGAATGTTAATGTTTTCCAAATCATCATCTAGTATATAGATTTGATCTTCACTTCCAAGAGTATCGGTATTTATATTAGCGTTTGCCGTTGGTTGTAGTTCAAGTTTTATCATTCTCTCTCGATATTTGGATGCAATTACAGCAGAATGAGTACAAATAATGAGTTGTTTCTCATCAAGTTGTTTAACCATTTCTGGTAATAATTTACGTTGCCAATCAATGTGAAGTGAAATTTCAGGTTCATCAATTAAGACAACCCTACCACCTGTCATGTGACTGGCGGCATAAATTAAACCTACGACTTGTCTTTCTCCAGAAGACAAAATTTGCAGACTATGAATAGCTTCTTCATCACCAATTTTAACACCTAATTTCCCTCTGCCTTGAGGTAAGCTTGTAGAACCTATTTTTAATTGCTTTCTCTCTAAAAATCCATTGACTGATTCAAGATATCTTTCAATACTAGAATAAGCTTTTATTTGTGCATCTAGTCTTTGTTGAAGAGATCTTTTATACACGGATAAAACTCTACTAGCAATAGTTTTGTATTCTGGATATGATTCAAAGGCTCTCAACTGTTCTATTAATTTGTTATAAACATCATCTGATTGATCACGATTAACTTGAAAAGGTGAATTTTGCAATTTTTCCGAAAGTTCTATTATTTCTGTAATAACTTCGTCTGGCTCTTTTGTATTATCGTCTGTCTCAAATGATTGAGAAATAGCTTGAGAAAATTGAAGAAAAGCTTGTGAAAGCAAATTTCTATCAAGACTAGCAATTTTTAATTGAGCTTCTGTTAATTCTGAATTAATATGTTCTTCTATTTCTATCGGTGAAGGATACTCAAGTCTAGGGACAAATTTCCCAAATAGAATCCGAGCTAATTCGGTTGATCTGGCGGAACTTCTTAGAACTTTTCTAAAATTAGGTGATCTTCGGGCAAAATGTCTAATTTCATTTTCATCTAAGGTAGCCCATGCCTCAATCATTGTTCTAAAAGCAGGGAAATAAGTTGCTTTTAAGTCAATATCTTGCTTCTTCTTAGAAGATGATGGATAATAACGTGGAGAGAATTGAGAGAATAAAATTTCGCTATTTTCTTCTTGCTTTTCTTCTTCTAATAATTCTGCAAAACTGTAAGAATAGATTTTTTGATTATTAACAAAGACTGTTGTTACTGTTTGAGGAGAATTCTGCTGTTCTATCAATATTTCCGTATCATCATCTAATGTAATGGTTAATTTTTGAAATTTTAAATGGCCAAAACGTCTAAAATCTTCGTTTACGGCATTAGCAAGAATATGCAATACAGTGGTTTTGCCTGTGCCATTACTTCCATGAATAATATTAACTCCATCTTGAAAATCAAGATTAATATCAAATCTTCCATGTATTCCAATCGCTTCTAAACGCTTAATAAATCGAGACATACCTTTAATCTCCTATGACAGTCTCAAACGAAAATTATAATCTAATATGAAACTTTTCTCAAGTTTTTTCCTAAGCTGATCCGAGCGGGTAATAATAACTAACACTGAGAGAGCCTATTTTAGTGCGATCATCGACCTTGACATTGGTAAATTCGGTTCTTCGGTTTGTGTTATGCAATAGACGGGGGGTATAAGGTATGTAACCCTTATAGAGAAAGACATTTGGAGATTTTTATCAATTGCTTTTGCTCTAGAGCGAACTAATCAATTAAGCAGAAAAATTAACCCATTACTTTAATAATAATAAACGCTGGGGAGATAAAGTAACAGTCCAAGGCAAAGCTTGCTCCTTAATTTCTAACCATTTATCCTTATATAACTCTGCTTGGATATGAAAATCGCGGTCGTGGTTGGAGGGTTGATTAAGTTTCAGATAGAGAGTCACCCGATGGGGGCCTTCAATGGCATTAGCTAACCAACAGGTAAAAGTATTAATATCGCCTAAATCTCGACCAAAAATAATTTGATGGGCGCGAATTCCCGTATAGGCTAAATAGTCGGGAATCCCGGGGACGGTGTGTAATTTAACATCCCAATCAATGGCCTCCAATTGTTGATTATTAATGATTATAGCACGGGAAAAATTCTTACAGCCCGTAATTTTTGCCAAACTAACGCTATCTGGTCGCTCAAAAATTTTCTGTTTAGAATTATTAGCAATTGCCCGCCCTTTTTCCATAACTAATAAATTCTCACATATTCGATAGGCTTCATCCATATTGTGGGTAACAAAAATTGTCACGCCATCGTAATTACTTAAAGTTTTGATCATCTGACGTTCTAATTGAGCGCGTAGATGGGTATCAAGGGCAGAAAAAGGCTCATCTAATAATAAAGCTTCCGGACGACTAGCTAAAGCGCGAGCGATGGCGACCCGTTGCTGTTGTCCCCCCGATAATTGATGGGGATAACGGTTTTCCATGCCGGGTAACTGCACTAATTCTAATTGGTTGGCAATCTGCTGACGGATAATTTTTGTGGGCAACTTTTGCGAGAGACCAAAAGCGATATTTTCTGCCACGGTGAGATGGGGAAAAAGGGCATAATTCTGCACCACAAAACCGATACGACGCTGACGACTGGGGAGATTAATTCCCTTTTCGGAGTCGAAGAGAATGCGCCCATTTAAGACAATACGACCCCTTGAGGGCGTTTCCACACCAGCCAGCGATCGCAAAATCAGGCTTTTTCCCGACCCCGAAGCCCCTAATAGTCCTAGGGGCTGATTTTGGCAGTTAAAAGTTACCGAGAGGTTAAAACCGGGTAAACATTTCTCTATATCGACAAATAAGCCTATTTTATCCCTATAATGCTGATTTTCAGCTGCTAAAAGGGCAAAATCGCGACCCTCCCAGGGTGGCAGCCAGTCCTCCATCTCGTTAGGTTTGCTTTCTCCCGGTCGTCCTAATTGCTGTTTGCGTTGACTTTGCCAGAGATTAACGGCGATAATCCCCGATAGGGAGATTAACATGATAATAAACACCCATATCCAAGCCTCAGTCATCGCTCCTGCTTCCACAGCGAAGAAAATCGCCATCGGGATAGTTTGAGTTTGCCCCGGAATATTACCCGCTAACATCAAAGTCGCCCCAAATTCCCCCAAAGCGCGGGCAAAAGCTAGGGTTAATCCCGCTAATACCCCGGGGAAGGAGAGGGGCAAAAGTACGCGCCAGAATATTTTCCCTTCCGATGCCCCTAGGGTGCGGGCAACCTGTAGGATGTTGGCATCCACCTGTTCAAAAGCCCCTAGGGTGGTTTTGTACATCAGGGGAAAAGCCACCACCGTCGCGGTGATAATGGCGGCATACCAAGTAAAAACGACGCGAAAGTTAAATAAGTCTAATAACTGTCCTAATGGTCCGTTTTTGCCGAATAGGAGCAGTAAAATGAAGCCTAGCACCGTCGGGGGCAAGATTAAGGGCGCGACGAAAACTCCCTCGATTAGGGATTTCCACCGTCCGCGATAGCCTAACATCCAATAAGCGGCGGCAATACCGAGAAAAAAGATGATTATCAGGGCAATGGTGGCGGTTTTCAGGGATATCCATAGGGGGGAAAAGTCTGGCATTTTTCAGGGGTCAGGGGTTGGGTTTTGGGGTTTTGGGGTTTTGGGGTTTTGGGGTCTTGGAGTGTTGGGGTGTTGGAGTGTTGGGGTGTTGGGGTTTTAGTTGAAATTCCCCACTACCCCACTTCCCCACTTCTCCACTTCTCCACTTCCCCACTTCCCCACTTCTCCACTTCTCCACTTCCCCACTTCCCCACTTCTCCACTTCCCCTAAATTATCTGGCTATTCCGAAGCCGAATTTTTCAAAAATGTTTTTAGCGGCTGTCCTGGTGAGATATTGGGCGAAAGTCTTGGCAGCTTGCGGGTTTTTGCTGGCTTTAATCACAGCTATGGGATAAATAATCGGAGAATGGAGATTATTGGCAGCCGTGGCCACCACTTTTACCCGGTCGGAAATTTTGGCATCGGTGAGGTAAACAATGCCAGCATCGGCGTTACCGGTTTCTACGGCGGCGAGAACATTGCGGACGGAGTTGGCAAAGACCAGTTTTGGTCTTATTTGCTCTAAAATGCCGAGATTTTTCAGAACTTCTTCACTGTACTGACCGACGGGAACGCTGCGCGGTTCACCCACGGCAATTCTTTGGACATTACTGTTAGTCAGGGAACGAAAATCGCTGATTTTTAGGGTGGAATTCTTGGGAACGATTAAAACTAGGCGATTAGTGAGCAGGTTTCTTCTGGTACTTGTATCGATTAAACCAGCTTTTGCTAAAGCGTCCATTTGCTTAGTGGCAGCCGAGACGAAAACATCGGCCGGCGCACCTTGTGTAATTTGCTGTTGCAAAGCTCCCGACGCACCGAAGTTATAGTTAACTTTAATGTTGCCATGGGCTTTTTCAAACCCCGGCTTGATTTCTTCTAGGGCCTCTTTGAGACTAGCGGCGGCAGAAACTAGAATTGTCTGGGTTTGTGCAGTGGCGATAGTAGAGGAAAAAAGGTTTATGTCTGGAGATAATAAGCAACTAAGGACAATTGAGCCGATAAAAGCCAGAAAATATCGTCTTTTCATCAAGATTGACAGCAAGCGATCGATATTTATATTTCTATCACAACCAATCCACCGCCCAAAATCTGTATCTAGGGTTTGCGGCAAAAAGTTTTTCTTGGGGAAGTGGGGAAGTGGGGTGTAGGGTGTAGGGTGTGGGGTGTGGGGTGTGGGGAGAATAAATAGAAATAATCTCCTATCTCCTATCTCCTGTACCCTGACTCCTGAATCCTAGAACTTAGGGAATCCTGTGAATTTTGAGGAAATTAGTGCCTTTAGTTTTCTGCATGGGAATTCCCGCCATAATCAGGATTTTATCGCCCGATTGCGCTAGATTTTTCTGAAGCAGAATTGATTCCGTTTGCTTTAACACATCCTCAAAGACGGACACCTGATGATCAAGAAGAATCGGGATCACACCCCAGACTAGATTGAGACGGTGATAGACTCGTTTATTGGGAGTCATGGCAATGACGGGAACCGAGGGACGTTCCTTAGAAGCCAGTAGCGAAGTGTAGCCAGAGGTGGTAAAAGTGACAATATAACGGAGATCAAGGGTTTGATCGATCGCCACTAAAGCCTCACTGAGAGCGTGAGTTTCATCGGACTGATTGGGGGGAGCATTATCAAACTTCACATCCGCTTCCACATCATGGGCGATTTTGGCCAACATAGCCACAGCTTTGACGGGAAAATCTCCCACTGCTGATTCCCCCGATAACATCACCGCATCGGTTCCATCGATAATCGCATTAGCCACATCACTAGCCTCGGCCCGAGTCGGTCGGGGATTGTTAATCATGCTTTCTAACATCTGGGTGGCAGTGATGACGGGAATAGTTTTCATGTTGCAGAGTCTGATAATGCGTTTTTGCAACATGGGGACTTTTTCGGGACTTAATTCTACCCCCAAATCGCCCCGGGCCACCATAATTCCGTCACATTCCTCGATAATTGACTCCAAATTTTCGATCGCTTGCGGTTTTTCAATTTTAGCCATCACTGGCATATCTGCATGATTTCTCTCGGCTAAAAATGCCTTAATCGCCTTGATATCTTCTCCTTTACGAACAAAACTGAGGGAAACCCAATCAACCCCCTGAGAAAGACCAAATTCTAGGTCTTGTTTGTCTTTTTCGGTCATGGAAGGTAAGCGCAAATTGAGACGGGGTAGATTGACTCCCTTGCGACTCTTGAGAATTCCTCCCTCCAACACTTGACATTTTAGGTCTTTTCCGTTAATTTCAACGATTTTTAGCTCTAATAAGCCATCATCAAGGAGAATTTGCTCACCTAACTTGGCTTCCTCGGCCAGATAGGGATAATCGATCGAAACGGTGTTCGCTTCTCCCCGATACTCATCCATGGGTACAAGGGTGAGATAATCGCCGTCGTTGATGGTAATCGAACCATTGGGGAGATTACCGACGCGAATTTTCGGCCCTTGTAAATCTTGCAGGAGAGTGATAGGATTGTCTAATTCTTGAGAAATTTGCCGTAAAAGGGTAACAACTCTCGCATGATCTTCGTAGCTACCGTGGGAAAAGTTTAGCCGCGCTACATTCATCCCCGCACCGATCATCTGCTTGAGGACTTCTGGCGAATTACTGGCAGGGCCGATCGTGGCTACGATCTTAGTTCTATGGGTAATAATTGACATGGAACCCTTACTAATCGATCTTGGGACGATTACATGATATTCACTTTAGGTTAACTAAAAGTGAAGTGGAAAACAAATTAAGCTTTTCCACAGACTTGCCATCGCTCCGAGTCCTTTCCTGACTGCTCAGGAATCAGCCCAGCGGCAACGGTTGAGATCTTTAAGGTAGGATAAACTAATAACCATCTCCGCTCGTTTAGATTTCGTTATGACCAACACATTAGACGATAAAGCCATAGTCAAGGACTATTTTAACGCCACAGGATTCGATCGCTGGCGCCGGATTTATGGGGATGGCGAAGTTAACAAAGTACAAAAAGATATTCGCATCGGTCATCAACAGACGATCGATACCGTTATCGGTTGGTTAGAAAGTGATGACAATTTGCCCAATCTCTCGATCTGTGATGCCGGTTGTGGAGTCGGTAGTCTTAGTATTCCCCTCGCTCAAGCGGGCGCAACTATTTTCGCCAGTGATATTTCTGAGAAAATGGTGACAGAAGCCAAGGAAAGAGCAGCCAAAGAGTTAGCAGATACCAGTAAACTCACCTTTGCCGTTCAAGATTTAGAAGCATTAACCGGCCAATATCACACGGTCATCTGTCTTGATGTTCTTATTCACTATCCCACAGAAGAGGCATTAGGCATGATTAAACACCTGGGATCCCTAGCTCAATCCCGTTTAATCCTCAGTTTTGCCCCTAAAACCTGTTTATTAACCATTCTCAAGAAAATTGGTCAATTTTTCCCCGGTCCGAGTAAAACCACTCGCGCCTATCAACACAAGGAAAAAACTATTGTCGCCGCTCTCAACGAAAATGGCTTTAAAATTGAACGGACGAGTATGACTAGCACTCGTTTCTATTTTTCCCGTATCCTCGAAGCTGTCCGCAGTGAATAAATAATGGCAGTCACCACCAGCAAATTAATCGAGTGGAAACAGCAAAAACGCGCGATTGTCACCCTCACAGCTTGGGATTATCCGATCGCTCGACTGCTCGATCAAGCAGGAATTGATATTATCTTGGTAGGTGATTCCTTAGCTATGACCGCTTTGGGCTATCCTACCACTTTACCGATCACCCTAGAGGCGATGATTCACCACGCGGCGGCCGTGTCTCGTGGGGTAAAACAAGCTTTAGTTGTCTGTGATTTGCCTTTTCTCAGCTATCAGGAAAGTGTCAGTCAGGCAATTCACTCCGCCGGAAGGATGTTAAAGGAAGCGGGAGTGCAAGGGGTAAAATTAGAGGGAGGTTATCCCGCTATGATCGAGACTATTAGCCGTTTAACCGAGATAGGCATCCCTGTTATGGGTCATATCGGATTAACTCCCCAGTCGGTCCATCGGTTAGGATACCGTCAGCAGGGAAAAACTCCATCGGATGCACAAAGATTAATCGAGGAAGCTTTAGCCTTGGAGAAAGCGGGAGTATTTGCCCTCGTTTTGGAACATATTCCCGCCAATTTAGCCGCTACTATTACCGATAAATTGACTATCCCGACGATTGGTATCGGTGCGGGGGAAGATTGTGATGGTCAGGTGTTAGTAACGGCGGATATCCTAGGATTAACCGAAAAAGCTCCCCCTTTTGCCAAAGTTTATGCTAATTTAAGCGAAGCAATTACAAAAGCAGTGGTGGAATTTGCCAAGGATGTGAGGGGAAATGAATAGCGGCGAAAAAGCTACCTTTGGGGCCGGCTGTTTTTGGAAAACCGAGGACGCATTTCGGCGTTTATCGGGGGTTTTAGCGACTTCTGTGGGTTATATGGGGGGACATTTTCCCAATCCTAGTTATCTCGATGTGTTATCGCGAATTACCGGCCATGCGGAAGTGGCACAAATTGCCTATAATCCCCAAGAAATAAGCTATGAGGCGTTATTAGCCGTTTTTTGGTCAATCCATGATCCGACTCAGTTAAATCGCCAAGGACCAGACCGGGGAGAACAATATCGATCAATTATTTTTTATCACACCCCGGAACAAAAGTTAATCGCCACTGCTGGCAAGCGTCAACTACAACTATCGGGAAAGTTTCAGCAGGATATCGTTACTTTGATCGAACCCGCAGGAGATTATTATCTGGCCGATCAGTCCCATCAACAGTATTTGGAGAAAAAACAGGCTCGATCGGTCGAGGATTTCCAGAAGAAAATATAAATACAGGTTCGGGGTATAATGTAAAATTGCTTTCGCAGGAGATCAGGAAAAATGCCCGAGGCGGTCGGAGTCATTCAAACACTGGGTTTTCCCCCCGTTTTAGCGGCGGCGGATGCCATGGTTAAAGGGGGACGAGTCACCCTAGTTTATTTCGATCTAGCGGAAAGGGGCGAATTTTTGGTGGCGATTCGCGGTCCGATTTCCGAGGTTAAACCAGCAGTAGAGGCAGGATTAGCGGCGGCGATGACCGCTTTTGGTGGTAATGTGGTCAGTCATTACATCGTACCGAATCCTCCAGAAAATGTACTGGCAGTTTTACCAGTGCAGCATACGCCTAAGTCAGACCGTTTTCGCAGTTAATTTCCCTAGCGATTTACCCCAAACTAGACTATAGTTAAAGACTGGAAAATAGATTGGATTCTATCAATTAAACTTATCTGATTTTTGTTATTAGGAGTTAATTTATGACAGCCCAACCCGCGGTGGGATCGATCGAGACCAAAGGTTTCCCCGGTATTCTAGCGGCCGCCGATGCGATGGTAAAAGCAGGACGGATCACGATTGTTGGTTATTTAAGGGCAGGAAGCGCCCGTTTTACCCTCAATATTCGTGGGGATGTACAGGAGGTAAAAACCGCTATGGCTGCCGGCATTGAAGCCGTCAATAAAACCGAGGGGGCAGCTTTAGAAACTTGGGTAATTATTCCCCGTCCTCATGATAACGTGGTGGCTATTTTACCGATCGATTATAGCGAGGCAGTGGAACCTTTTCGCGCTGCTGCCGACGGTGCGATCGCTCCGATTCGTCGTTAATATTCAAGGTCAATTTTTTGTTACTGGTTGGAACTTGTCTAGTTCCAACTTAGTTTTTGATGATGATTTAAGTTTTAGTCAGAAAACCGAATTTGATAATTGCTGCAACAGTTGCACCGATAACAGTGACTATCAAAGCCCATATTTGAGCCGTTGCCGTTTCTTTCAAGTCTTTGACATCTTCTTTGATTTGGGAAACTTCGGTCTCTATTTTCGGCAATACTTCTAGTTTTATTTCGATTCCCTTCAGGTTTCTGACATCTTCTTTGAGTTGGGAAACTTCGGCCTCTATTTTCGGCAATACTTCTAGTTTTGTTTCGATTCGCTCTAACCGATTGTCAAGTTTAGCGAGAATATCTTTTAAGTCAGTTTCAATGATCATAGGGTTACTCATGGGGAGATTCCTAGATTTTTATGGCTTTGTTTATCGTCAGGTTTGGGAATCGCCGTCTGTTTTACGGCGGCGAGGATGTCAGGTCTTACTCGACTCGATTAGAGCGCTAGTCAACCCTTCTAGGGTGTATTCTCGCGCCTCGATATCAACACGACCAAATAACTCTTGACAGGTTTTTGAAGTTTGCGGACCGATAGAAGCCAGACAAACTTTTTCTAATAGGGAATTAACCGATAATTCTGCCGTTTCTTGCAGCAATAACTGATAAAAATTCTGGACGGTTTTGGAACTGGCAAAGGTGACTATATCGACTTTCCCATCTCGAAACGCTTCCCAGATGCCACTATCCATGCGTGCCGGACATCCGGAATAATATGCGGCCACTTCCGTCACCTGACCAGCTTTGGCCGTTAATTCCTTAACTAATATGTCTCTGCCTCCCGTTTCCACGCGAGGAAAGAGGAATTTTTGCCCCCTAATCGGGTCGGGGAACTCGTTTACCAAAGCATCAGCGACAAAATCCCCCGGGATAAAATCCGCTTTTAATCCGCGTGAGTGTAAAACTTGGCTGGTTTTTTTGCCCACCACGGCGATTTTTAGGGTCGCTAAAGCCCTAGCATCTTTTCCCCAAAATGTCAAGCGATCGAAGAAAAAATTAACAGCATTGGCAGAAGTTAAAATCAGCCAATCAAACTCTTTTAACTGACCGATGGCATCGTCTAAACCTTGCCAACGGTCGGGGGGACGAATCTCTAAAGCGGGCATTTCCAGAACTTCTGCGCCTTGATTTTGCAAAATTTCGCTAAATTGACTCGTTTGCTCGGCGGCACGGGTAATAACAATAGTTTTACCTCCTAGGGGTGGGGGAGAGGACATAATCGCCAGATCCACAACTTGACCAATGACCATAATAGAGGGTGAGAGGGACACCCCGGCGGTTTGAGCGAGAATATTTTCTAAAGTGCCGCGCCAAATTTGTTGATCCTTGCGTCCCGCCTGGCGGATAATAGCGATCGAGTCGTGAATATTCCGCCCATTTTGGCATAATTTCTCGATAATTTGCCCTAAAGATTGACCGGCCATCAATAGCACCAGCGTATCAATTTTAGCTAAAGCTGACCAGTCGAGAGACTCGGGATCGTGAGCGCTCAAGACCGCAAAACAGCGACTAATATCCTTTTCCGTCAGGGGAATTCCGGCCAATAAAGGAGCGGCCAAAGCGGAGGAAATTCCAGTTATCAGTTCAAAATCACAGCCAGCCCGCTTTAAGGCTAACATTTCAGGATATACTCGCCCAAAAACCCCGGGATCACCACTTTTGAGCCGAATAACTCGTTTTCCCTCTTGACAATAATTAACCAATATCCGATTAATCTGATTTTGCTCGGCGCTGGGTTGTCCTCCCCGTTTGCCCACATCGACTAAAACACAGGTTTTCGGCACGAGGGAGAAGATTTGACTATCCACTAGGGCATCATACAGCAAAACCTCGGCCGTGGCTAAAATTGCTCGCGCTTGCAGGGTGAGAAAACTGCTCTGACCGATTCCCGCACCGAGAAGATAAACTTTACCCCGGGGATAGACGACTCCTGACATAATCGCAAATTTGGGTTTAATCTTTAATTTAGCACTTGGAGAAGAAACAAATTACTAGCGCAACCAGGGCAGCAGTAAAGTGACGAAATAATATACTAGGGGAGCGGTGAAGACATAACTATCAGTGCGATCAAGTATACCACCGTGACCGGGGATTAACTGCCCGGAATCCTTGACCCCGGCATCGCGTTTCATCATCGATTCGGTCAAATCGCCCAATAAACTGACAATACCAATTAATAAGCCCAAAATTAGGCCCGTCAGCTGCCAATAGGGCCAATCTAAATACCAAGCACCCAACTCGGCCACCGCTATACTGCCTAAAATGCCAAAAAAGGAACCTTCCACGGTTTTTTTGGGACTAATCAGCGATAAACTGGTTTTACCTAACCATTTTCCCATGATATAAGCTCCGATATCGGCGGCCCAAATGCAACCGAAAGCTAGAAAAGTCACCGTCAAAGCGGCCGGGAATAATTTCGGTTCCATCCAGGATTCTGGCCAATATCCCATCAGGGGTAAGTTACTGGCCATAGCCACGGGACCACTTTCGGGAGAAAAACCGACCCGTAAACGAATCCAATAACTAGGTAAGTAACCACCATAAAACAGACCGAGAATTGAGGTGGAAATGTCGGCAATTGTCGCCATTTTGGGCTGAAAGAGCAGATAAAAACAAATTAACGCCCCAGCGAGGGGAAACATGGCATCGGTGAGGGGGGCTGCCATAGTTGCCGTCAGTAGTAATAATTGCGAAACTACGAGAGTGGTTTTAGCGGCCGGTTCAATGCCTTTAGCGCGAACTAAGCGAAAATACTCCAATTGTCCCAAAAAGACGATAACACCGATGCCGAGGGTGAAATACCAACCCCCAACGATAATAATTCCCAGTGCGAAGGCAATAGCAAAAATAGCGCTGACAATGCGTGGCCAAGGCATGGTTAATCCAGAGAAGTTAGGCGGCATTGTCATAATTATATAGATTAAGAAAACTTTATGGAAGGTTATCCCCAATTAAAGTTTATCGCCACTCAGGATGAACATGGGATCAACGGCGGCAAAAACTTGGTGAATACCCCTAGTTTCTAGGCGATTTACTGCCGCTTGGACAATCTCGATATTACGCGCCTGTAAATTAGAAAAGCCTTCGGAAAATTGATAGAGGGTTTCTAAATTATTGGCCGTAGCCACGATGCGGCCGTTGGGTTTCAGGTATTGCCACACTTCTTGCAGAACCGATTTAATCGGTTTGCCGCCCTCGATACAGACGCAATCGGGTGCTAGGGATATATTGGGCAGACAATCGGGCGCGCTGCCTTCAAAAACTGTAACATTTTTTACCCCGAAGCGATCGCAATTACGGCGGATTAAACTGGCCACTTCTTCATCCCTTTCAATGGCAATAATCGGACTATTGGGGCATAATAAGCCAATTTCAACGGGAATAGTGCCAGTTCCCGCCCCGATATCCCAGAAAACCCCCCCATCACCTAACCTCAAAGCGGAAATCATCAATAATCTCACCTCGCGTTTACTCAAGGGAATCCCGGGCAAACGTTCAAACAATTCATCGGGAATACCGGGGGTTTTATATAACCAAGTCATGGGGAATCAATTATTGAGAAGCTTCACTACCAAGCATTATTATATAAATTTGTCCAAGTTTCTTTATTAAGTAAACAGGGACTTTTCTAGTGGGACTTAGGCGTTTTCGGTCAGCAAAAAAGGCTCAAACCATTACGGGACAAAGGGTTAACCTCGATTGATGATTTTCCTTGATATATCTGGGTTTCAGCGATTTTGGGCTTCTCGAAGTAAATCCCAAGCGGGGATTGGAGTTGAGGCTTTTCTCGATTTGTTTTTTGTCTAAGTCCCACTAGAGATAAAACCCTGATTATCGAAAAAATCGGGTCTAAAACCTCGCCTTAAGGCGAAAAGTTTTTGGAGCGGGGCATAAATTCCCGTTACAAAAACGGCCTCCTGCCCCCTGCCTTCGTTAACAGTTATCAGTTATCAGATGTGAGTTTTTAATTGTGCAGTTATCTTAATGGTGAGGTAGGAAGTTTTCCTTTTGGGGAGTCGGTCGTCGGTGGTCAGCAATAAGCTGTACTGCGTTCAAACCGCGCGGGGGAATTTTAGTACAAATGCTCACCACCCTCTCCCTGCTCCCTGCTCATAGACAGTCTTAACGAGCAATTTAGATAGTCAACAGCTTACTGCCGATCATTACCTCACCTTGGCGGCGTATTATTGACAATATTGAGAGCATAAAGGCGAAAACGCTCTAGATCGGCTTGCAGGGTTGATTCCACCACTCGACCGAGGAAAAGATTATCCATCAATTTTCCTAACCAACCTGGTATAGCATAGGCTGCTGTCAGTCGCACAATACTCCTACCATGACGGTCATAAAAACGAATGGCCCCGCGGTTAGGCAAACCGTCCACGGATTCCCATTGAATCATCTGGTGGGGGACAATTTTCAGTATCCGTGACAACCAAGTAAATTCTAGACCACCACTGGCTAACTTCCAACGGGAAAGCTCTGGCTCCTCCTCTAGAATTTTCACCGATTCGATCCATTTCATCCACTGGGGCATTTGTTCTAAATCTGACCAGAGAGCCCAAACCAGATCGATCGGCGCGTCCACTTCTACCTGTACACTATGTTCTAACCAAGTCATTCGTTAATTCTGGCGATGCTGAATATTTCTATGATAACGGCTATTAGTCTTTAGCTTTTGACTCAATGATAAAATAAAAACAATCTTCGAGGTTTAATTTTACTATGTTAATCAGAAAACTGCTCGAATGTGAGGAATTCATCGCCGGTGATCATACCCGATTGCGCGAGTTATTGCATCCCGATAAACAGCCGTTAAATCTACGTTATAGTTTAGCCCACGCCTGGGTAGATGTGGGGGAAACTTCTACTCCTCACGCTTTAAAAACTGCGGAAGTTTATTATATTTTGCAAGGACAAGGGGAAATGCACATCGATGAGGAAGTGCAATTAGTGACTGTCGGTGCTGCCATTTATATACCTCCTCTAGCTAAACAATATATTCATAATTGTGGGGAGGAACCCTTAATTTTCTTGTGCATTGTCGATCCTGCTTGGCGACTAGAAGACGAAATTATCTTTGAGTAAACCTAATGAATATTGGCATTATTGGACTGGGTTTAATTGGTGGTTCCTTGAGCTTAGATTTCCGCTCACAAGGTTATAAAGTTTTGGGAGTTTCTCGTCAACAATACACCTGTGATATCGCTGTGCAAAAAGGAGTTGTAGATGAATCTAGCACCAGTTTAGAATTATTAGCTACTGCCGATTTAATCTTTATCTGTACTCCTATACATTTAATTGTGCCAACTTTGGAAAAATTAACTCCCTATTTAAAAACCCAAACGATTGTCACCGATGTGGGATCAGTTAAAGGGGCAATTGTAGCCAATTGTGGCCAATTGTGGCCAAATTTTGTCGGTAGTCATCCTATGGCTGGGAAAACCGAACAGGGAATTAATGCGGCACAATGTGGTTTATTTGTCAATGCCCCATATCTGATTACTCCCCTTGAATCTACCCCTAACTTTGCCGTGGAAATCTTAACTGAAATCGTGCAGAAATTAGGCTGTAAAATTTATTATTCCTCCCCCGAAGAACACGATCGAGCCGTGGCATGGATTTCCCATCTGCCAGTAATGATTAGTACCAGTTTAATCCAAGCTTGTGCGAAAGAACAAGACCTGAATATTCGCCAATTAGCGGAAAATTTAGCTAGTTCTGGTTTTCGTGATACCAGTCGCGTCGGTGGTGGCAATCCCGAATTAGGTTTAATGATGGCTAAATACAATCGTCAAGCTTTATTGATATCTTTGGCAAATTATCGGCAAAATCTTGATCAAATTGTTGACTATATCGCAGGAGAAAAATGGCAGGAAATAGAGGAAATTCTCGTTTCTAGTCATCAATATCGAGCCAATTTTATTCAATAAAAATACGATTTTACTCAGCAATTGTCTCGCGGCACTGTATCATAGATTTATACTCAGCAAACCAATAAAATGATATGACCACCTTTTTCGACTTTGAAGCCGAATTTGTTGACTCCTTACGTTGCCTACCGATGACCGTAAGAATGAAACTAGATACCTGTGGAGTTAAATTAAAATTATCCCATTGGATGCAGTTGAGTCAACCGGAAAGAATGGTATTAGTTAATATGGCTTGTACGACGGCAGCAGAAGCCAAAATCTATCGAGATTTTCTGCAAAAATTAATCGCCGAAAAAACTGGCAATCCCCCGGAAGAACTAGCAATAGATCCCGATCCTGCTTGGCTAGATGATAGCCAGATTCCCGATACAGTCCGAGAAAAAGCTAGAGAATTCCAGATCGAAATTAGTTTAGAACAATGGCAAAAATTGCCACCATCCCAACGGTTTGCCCTGATTAAACTCAGTCGTCCGGGTCATGAAAATCTCAACTTCTATCCGGCCCTGAAAGAGTTCCATATAGTCGATGCCTAACTCAAGAACCTATGCTATATTAAGTTTGTTTCTACCTTACTTTCATGACAAGCAAAAAGGAGATCAGGCTCTTCGGGAATTGTTATGCAAATAATTAACTTAAAATAAAATTCGATGAGAGCGCCTACGCTCAAAAGTAGCTGAAATCCATACAGGGAAGGACTTAAGGCACAAACAGGTT
>NZ_SFBZ01000099.1:0-3151 GCF_007095495.1 Microcystis sp. M_QC_C_20170808_M9Col
AAACTAGGAGCAGATTTTTATTTTGCTACTCCTTATCATTCGTGGGAGAGGGGATTAAACGAGCATACCAAGGGACTGTTAAGACAATTTTTCCCCAAGGGAACGAATTTTAAAATTGTCAAGCCAGAGCAGGTGGAAATAGCCGTAAACTTGATTAACAATCGTCCTCGAAAATGTCTTGACTATCGTACCCCGAATGAGGTATTCTATAAAGGTAGATCAGATAGTGATGCAATTCAGACTTGAATCGGCCCAATCATAATCTCAACCATCATAGTTTTCATTTAATCATTCAAATCACAGTAGAGACGATTATTTGATTAACTAGGATTTTTCTCGGCTATGATCTCTGGGATATAATTGTAGTCATCCTGCTATTATAGTCCTCATTCAATCATAATCTCAACCATCATAGTTTTCATTTAATCATTCAAATCACAGTAGAGACGATTATTTGATTGACTAGGATTTTTCTCGGCTATCATCACTGGGATGTTATTGTAATAATCGCCCCATAATCCTAACAATCATCGTCCTCATTCAATCATAATCCTAACAATCATAGTCCTCATTCAATCATTCAAATCACAGTACAGACGATTGTTTGATTGACTATTATTTTTTTCGGCTATCGTCCCCGTGATAGAATTCTGATAATCTCCCCATTCAATCCCCTACCCCGACCAATGTTTAGGCCATGCTAGAATGGTGATAAAAGCATAGAATCCTATGTAGTTTAATTAGTTGAAACTGAATCGAAGAAAGTTATGTTAACAGATATCAATATTGGCACTTTCATAAAAAGCGATCCCAAAATTCATGGAGGTTGTCCTATTATCGCGGGAACTGCTGTTACTGTACGAAGAATAGTGATCTGGTATAAGTTAGGATATAGTCCTGAAGAAATTGCCGATGAAATCCCTCATCTTTCTTTGGCACAAGTTTATGCCGCTCTAACTTACTATCATACTAACAAAGAAACAATAGAAGCAGAAATTATAGCCGAAGCCGCCGAAGCAGATCGCCTTGAAGCATTACATTATTCTTCTTCTTATGAGTAGAATTAGCTTATATATGGATGAGGATTCTACAGCGTTCAAAATGATTTAGATAATCCGGCTTGTTTCAAAACTGCATTGGCAGTATGGCGTGATTTAATAGTATTATCAACTACAAATCTTCTTTCTGTCAGAGGACTATACCAAATTTCATGATCTCCTTTACCTTGACGTTCAAAATAACATCCAGCTGCTGAGAGCAGTTTTTTTAATGCAGGTGTTAAAGAAGTAGCCATCTAAACAGCGCACTCAATTGATTCTTGACGATGACTAATGAGTTCAAAAGTTATCGCTTTTTGAGGTTCAATGGTAATTAGATGATTGAGTTGTAATAATTCTGGAATTATCTGTCGTAATTTAGCTGTTAAAGCTTCGATGGTATCAGCTTCGGTGACTAATCCGGGAATATCTTCACTCTCTGCTACCCACACTTGCGCCTCTCGATCCCAAAATGCTTCTACTTGGTACGGTTTTTGATTCATGATGATTTAGTTCAAGTGAGTAGAATTAGCTTATCTATCAATCAAGATTATACAGTGCGATCGCTTTTCTGACAATCTTACCACCAATCCCCAACTCTTGATGATTGCCGATCAATCGCTTATAACTGAATTAACCGCCACCATCTGCCACGCCATGAATGAACCCCAAAAACATCGACAATCTATTCGTTTAAAAGGCTATGATTATAGACTTAATGGAGCTTATTATATAACAATTTGTTCTTATCAGAAGCAGTATTTATTTGGTGAAATTGTTGAAGAAAATATGGAGCGAAATTTACTTGGTGATACTATTCAAGCAGTATGGTATAGACTACCTCTAAATTTTAAATTTATTGAACTAGATGCTTTTATTGTCATGCCCAATCATATTCATGGAATTATAGTAATACAAAATTATGATCTGGAAAAGACCGAATACTATTCTCAATATCCTCGCGGTACAATGCCAGAATCTTTGGGGGCTATTGTGCAGAATTTCAAATCAATTTCTACTCGTAAAATTAATCGTTTATGTGGCGATCGCCTGAAAATTTGGCAGCGCAATTATTATGAACATATCATTCGCAATGAAAATTCTTATCAAAAAATCCGGCAATACATTCTTGATAATCCGCGAAATTGGGAACAAGACGAGAACAATCTGAATAAATTCAAACCAATGTAGGGGCAAATAACCTGTGGGGACAAATAACCTGCGGGGACGAATAACCTGTAGGGGCGAAGCATTCGTGCATAATCTATCGCTGAAACCATAAATTTCTTATCCGAATGCTTCGCCCCTAACCCAGACAATAACCTTCGCCTATTATCCCTGTGATACAATTATGATAATCTCCCCATTAAATCCCTGTACGGGCGAAGCATTCGGACAATAACCTATCGCTGAAACCCTAAATTTTTTATCCGAATGCTTCGCCCCTACCCCAGACAATAACCTTAGCCTATCATCCCTGTGATACAATTCTGATAATCTCCCCATTAAATCCCTGTACGGGCGAAGCATTCGGACAATAACCTATCGCTGAAACCCTAGATTTTCTATCCGAATGCTTCGCCCCTACCCCGGGCAATAAACTAATAACCTTCGCCTATTATCCCTGTGATACAATTCTGATAATCTCCCCATTCAATCCCTGTACGGGCGAAGCATTCGTGCCTAATCTATCACTGAAACCCTAGATTTTCTATCCGAATGCTTCGCCCCTACCCCAGACAATAACCTTAGCCTATCATCCCTGTGATACAATTCTGATAATCTCCCCATTAAATCCCTGTACGGGCGAAGCATTCGTGCCTAATCTATCACTGAAACCCTAGATTTTCTATCCGAATGCTTCGCCCCTACCCCGGGCAATAAACTAATAACCTTCGCCTATTATCCCTGTGATACAATTCTGATAATCTCCCCATTAAATCCCTGTACGGGCGAAGCATTCGTGCATAATCTATCACTGAAACCCTAGATTTTCGGCTCTTCGTTACTTGGTATGATTCGATCAGGGGGCATAAATCGACTAAATCCTTATCCGGCAAGAGACTTAATTGATTAGCTCGTTCTAGATCGAAAACAATTGGGAACAATCGAAG